>JANLVQ010000255.1:0-5003 GCA_031364085.1 Chitinophagaceae bacterium | reverse complement strand
GGTGAAAGGGTTAGAGATACAATCAAGTTATATGTAGATGATATATTAGAAGCAACTGGGAATACTGGGGTATTTGTAAATTTAAATGGTACTATTACAACAACAATTGGCAGAGATGTTAGAGATAATGGGGCACAGTTTTATGGTCAAATCGATGATATTAAAGTAAATATTTGTGGTAGTGTATTAAGACAAGCAAATCCTATTGCTCAGCAAACACTAGAACCACTAATTACAAAATCTAAAGTTTATCCTAATCCAGCAACTGATAAAATTATTGTAGAAACTGTAAATGATATTGAATCTTCAAATAACATATTTATAATGAATGTTGTGGGCAAAATATCGGCACAAAAAAGTACAAGATTACTTTCGAAAAATAGAATTGAAATGGATATTTCTCATTTACCAAAAGGAGTTCATTTTATTAGAGTTAGTAATAAAAATGATTCGGAAGTATTACGATTTATTAAACAATAAAGTAAAAAGGCTACGGCCTCTTTTTACTTAATAAAAATATTATGCTATCTTTTCAAGCGATGAAGAAGAAAAATGTTGTTTTCATTATTTTTTCATTAACCATTCTTTCAACTTTTTCACAAGAAGCTTCTAATAGATTATTTACTAAGGAAGATACAAGTAGGGTTAACCGATTGTTATCTGTTAGTACTAGTAAATTTAAAATTGCCCCGGATTCTGCAATCGTTTATGCATTACAAGCAAAAGAACTTGCACAGTCAATTAATTTTTCTGAAGGTGTAGCTTATGCTTTAAAAAATATAGGAATAGCTTATTATCACCAGGCTAAAGATGTTGAGGCTCTAGACTATTGGAAACAATCTTTAGAAATTTTTAAATCCATAAAAGATGAAATAGGAGAAGCTAGTATTTTAAGCAATATTGGTTCAATTTATTTTTATAAAAAAGATTTGACAAATGCTTTAGACTATTATTTGAAATCACTAAAACTTGCAGAGAAAACAAAAGATAAGCTTCGATTACTTACAGTATTAAATAATATTGGAGGTGTTTATTTTGAAAAATCCGCCACACAGGATAAAGCCCTGATTTATTTTTTAAAAGCACTGCCACTAAGTAAGGAATTGAATGATAAAGAAACCTATGGCACAATTTCAGCAAATATTGGAGAAATTTATTATGTAAGAAATAATGATTCATTGGCATTAATTTATTTTAACAAGTCTGTAAAAACATTTAATAATTCTGAAAATAGCCCTTATGCTTATAATAATTTAGGGAAAGTTTATAACCGAAAAGGCAATTATGATTTAGCCGTTTCTTATCATAATAAAGCTCTAACAATTGCTGAAAAGTTAAATGGCAGTTTAGATATTGTGCAATCTTTAATGGGTTTAGCTAAAACCAATATTTCAAAAAAAGATTATAGTGAAGCTTTAAATTATTTAAAAAAAGCAGAAATAATTGCATTAAAACATGATTTTCCTGGCGAATTAAAAAGTGTTTACGAAAGCTTTTCTACTGTATATAATTTATTAAACGATTATAAAAATGCATATGTATATCAATATAAATTTTCTGCTATAAAAGATACTTTGTATAATATTGAAACCGATAAAAAATTAGGTAGTCTTCAATTCGATTTCGATATACAAAAGAAACAAAGTGAAGTAGATTTACTTACTAAAGACAATGAATTACAAGAGGCAGATATTACAAGACAGAAGTTTGCAAAAAATGCTTTTTTAGTTGGGCTATTTCTCATTTTAATGATTGCAATAATTACCTATCGTAACTATTTAAGAAAAGTAAAAACAAATAAAATATTAGATAAGCAAAAAGTTGAAATTGAAGGTTTGTTGCTAAATATATTACCTGCAGAAGTTGCAAAAGAACTTCAAACAACAGGGAAAGCTGTTCCAAGGCACTTTAACGAAGCTTCTGTTTTATTCAGCGATTTTAAAGGCTTTACAAGTCATGCTGAAAAATTAAGTCCACAAGAATTGGTTATGGAATTGAACGCATGTTTTATTGCATTTGATAACATTGTTGAAAAATATAATCTAGAAAAAATTAAAACTATTGGGGATGCTTATATGTGTGCTGGAGGTATTCCTATTGAAAAAGAGGGTCATGTATTTAACATGATAAATGCTAGTTTAGAAATGCAAGAGTGGATTAAAGAATATAATGCAAATAGAATGAATAAAGGATTAACTCAATGGGAGTTAAGAATTGGAATTCATGTAGGTCCAATAGTTGCAGGTGTTGTTGGTAAAAAGAAATATGCTTACGATATTTGGGGTAGTACAGTAAATATTGCTAGCAGAATGGAAAGCAATGGAGAACCTGGAAGAGTAAATATTTCTGCAAAAACATATGAAATAATCAAAGAAGAATATACCTGTACTTACCGAGGTAAAATTCATGCTAAAAATGTAGGTGATATTGACATGTATTTTGTTGAAACTAATCAGCTAAATTAATTGCCATTTTTGTTTACATTAGTTTTCAACTTCAATTTCAATAATAATTTTTTGAGTGGTCATTTATATTTTAAAAATATTTTAATTCTGTCAATTTAATTAAAAGTTCGGCTTATTTAAAAGCAATATGTCAGAGAATATAACTTAACCCTTTAGTAATACTTACTCATTTTTGAGTCAGTGGTTTTTATTTGCAGCACTTTTTTTTACGAATAAAAATTATTGTAAAAATTGATTTTAGTAATTTGATTATTTGTTTAATCACTTTCTTAATTATGTGTGCTCATATCCATTCCTTGCATGGGGCTAGCACCTTTTTTAAAAATAAATTCACTTTGTAATAAATAAGCTCCATTAATCACTACAATATCTCCATTATTTAAACCTGATTTTATTTCTATTCTATCTTCATTTTCTACACCAATTTCAACCATTTTTCTTTTAAATTTATCTACTCCATTTTTTATCCAAACAGTATTCATTTTTCCATCTCTTAAAACTGCATTTGATGGAAGTGTTAATGAATGAATAGCTTTATTTTTTATAGTTACATAAGCTGGCATTCCAGGTTTTAATAACCCATTTGAGTTTTCAATATTTAATCGAATTAAATTTATTCTTGATGCTGAATTTATTTCTGGATTAGCAAATTCAATTTTTCCTTTCCATTCTTTTCCAGGTAAATCTGGTATTGTAATAATGGCATCTCCTATTAGATTTATGTTATACAACTGTGAAGTGTAAACTTGTGCTTCTACCCACAAATTAGATAAATCTGCAATTTTTAAAATAGTATTTCCCTCAGCAACATACTGCCCCTCAAATACAGGTAATTCTGTTATATAACCTGATGCATTGCTATAAATTGTTGTAAGTGTATTTATTTTTTTATTTTTTGTTAATTCATTTATTTGCTTTTCTGTCATGCCCCATAAAAGTAATTTTGTTTTTGCACTTTGAATTAATCGGTTAAAATCAATTATTGAATTACCAAGTGTTTGTTGTTTTTCAAGTGCAACTAAATATTCTTGCTTGGTATTATTTAATTCTTCGCTATAGATATTATAAACTGCTGATCCTTGTGTAACGTAATCTCCAATATTTTTAAAATATAAATGATCAATTCTGCCCATCATTCTTGAATTCATACTTTTAACTTTTGCTTCATTTGTACTTACAGTTGCAGTTAATACAACTTGATTAGATATTGTTCCATTTTTTATTGTGTCTGTTTGAATATTGCCTAATTTAATTTGTTCTTCGTTTAATATAATTTCATTTTCTGCAGTTTTGGCTTTTTTTACAACAATTAAATCCATGTGGCAAATAGGGCAAGTGCCAGGTTTGTCTTGCATAATTTGTGGATGCATACTACAAGTATAATATTCATCTAATGTAGTTACTTTTTCTTCTTTTGTTTTGCAAGATGCTAAAAGAAAAAAAGTAAAAATTATTATGACTTTAAAATTTTTCATACCAATTAATTTGTTTTAATAAAACTTTCGCTATCTACTAAATACTGTGCATTTGAAGCAACTGCTTCATTTGTTGTAATTCCATTTAGTACCTGAATTAAATGCTTATGAATAATTCCTGTTTCTATTTTTCGGGCTTTAAAAGACTCTCCATTTCTAACAAAAACTACTTTATCTAAACCTAATGATAATACTGCTTCTATAGGCAACCAATTTGCTGAACGATTTCCTGCATAAATTGTAGCTTTTAATTGGCTACCTATTGGAATTTTATAAGTTGAATTATCGAAATAAACTCTTGCCGATAAAGTTTTACTTCCAGTTCTATAAACTGGTTCAATGTAATTTATTGTTGCATTAAAATGTAACTGAGCATTTGTTTCTGGATTTATATTTACTTTATTTCCTACTTTAACCATAGCTGTTTGACCAGAATAAATATTTAATAAAGCCCAAGCTTTATTAGGATTAAATACAGTAAAAATATTTTGTCCTTTTTGTACATACATGCCTTCTTTTAATTGGAGCTCTGCTGTTGTTGAAATTGCGTTCATTTGAACAGCAGAATTATCACCCATTTGTAAATTATTACTCTCTTGTATATGGCCACTGTACTTACTATAAATTGAAATAGTTGATGATGTTTTTTTATTTTGAATTAATTGATTCAATTGTTGATTACTTATACCTAATAAAAAAAGTTTTTGCTTTGCAGCATCTATCAGCATAATATTTTCTGCATCATTTTGTAAAAGGAATAATAAATTTTCTTGAGCTGTAATTAAATCTGGACTGTACAGGTCCATTATTTTATCGCCAACATTAATTTTTTGGTATCTATATTTTACATAAAGCTTTTCAATTCTGCCAGAAAAATTTGTTGTAATAGTACCTACTCGTCTGTTATCATAAGTTATAAAACCCAATGTTTGCATTTCAATATTTTCCTCTCTATCCATCATATGAATCATCGCAATATTTGCAATTACTTGTTGGTTGGCTGGTTTAATTAAGGTGTTTAATGAAAAAGAATTAAACTCTGATAATGGTTTTATTTTTTCTA
>JANLVQ010000226.1:0-4949 GCA_031364085.1 Chitinophagaceae bacterium | reverse complement strand
GCAAATATCAAAAGCCGAAATATGATTGTTCAATAAATTATTTTCTAACATTCTTCTTAAATCACCATCAGTAATTATTCCTTTAATATTATTATTTTCATCAACAACTGCAGTTGCACCTAATTTGCTTTTTGTTATCTCAACAACAATTTCTTTTAGGCTTGCATTTTCTAAAACTTTAGGTATATAAGATTTATTGTACAAATCATCTACCCTTAAATATAGTCGTTTACCTATGTTTCCTCCTGGGTGAAAACGTGCAAAATCTTCAATCTTAAAACCTTTTATTTCCATCAATGCAACAGCTAATGCATCTCCCATAACCATTTGTGCAGTAGCACTTGATGTTGGTGCTAAATTATTTGGACAGGCTTCTTGACTTACAGTAGTGTTTAATAGTATATTAGTTTGCTGTGCCAAATAACCAGATAAATTACCAGTAATTGCAATTAATGAATTACCAAAATTTTTAATTAACGGAACCAATAATTTTATTTCAGCACTTTCGCCACTTTTACTAATAATCAATACAACATCATCTTTTTGTACCATACCTAAATCTCCATGAATAGCATCTGCAGCATGCATAAACAAAGCTGGGGTTCCTGTAGAATTAAATGTTGAAACAATTTTTTGTCCTACAATGGCACTTTTGCCAACACCACTTACAATTAATCTGCCCTTACTTTCATGTATGGCATTAACAGCTATAACAAATTGATCGTTAATTAAATTACTTAACTCAAGAATAGATTGTGCTTCTATTTCAATTGTTTTTTTTGCAGAGAGAATAATGTTGTTATTCATTAGAAGTGCAAATTTAATGTAGCCAAACTGTATTTAATCATTGCATGTTAAAAATATTACAATTGCAATAATGTTCTTTGTACTTGCTTTTACTTTGATATATCTTCGACACCCTTAAAAAATTAGTGTTATATTTAGCACTACTTAAAATCATATAATAAAGAATTTTTATTTATCTCAGCATATGTAAAAAATATGTATCTTGATTTTTGAAAAGTTTTTAAAGAATAAAATAGTTTGAATTAAGTAATGATATCATCATCTAAAAAAATAGTAGTTAAAAAGCCAACTAAAAAAAGAAGTAGTCCAAAGCTAACTGCAACAGAACTAAACAATGTTCAACCATTGCATCCTGTAATGGATATACATAAAGGGTTAAAAAAATATTTTGGTTTTAAAGATTTTAAAGGCACACAAGAAGAATCTATAAATAGTTTACTTAGTGGTCACGATACATTTGTAATAATGCCTACAGGTGGCGGTAAAAGCCTTTGTTACCAACTTCCTGCAATGATTACTCCTGGCGTTGCTATCATTGTTTCTCCTTTAATTGCTTTAATGAAAAATCAAGTCGATTTAATAAGAGGATATAGTGAAAAAGACGATGTAGCACATTTTTTAAATTCATCTCTCAATAAAACACAAATCAAATTAGTTAAAGACGATTTAATTACTGGTAAAACAAAACTCTTATATGTTGCACCAGAAACTTTAACTAAACAAGAGAATATTGATTTTTTTGCTGATTTAAATATTTCTTTTTTTGCCGTAGATGAAGCCCATTGTATAAGTGAATGGGGGCATGATTTTAGACCAGAATATCGTCGCTTAAGAGAAATGATGGACATGATTAGTCCTACTATTCCCGTAATTGCATTAACAGCAACAGCAACACCGAAAGTTCAAAGTGATATTGTAAGAAACTTAGGTTTACGTAAACCCAATGTGTTTATTTCATCATTCAATCGAAGTAATCTTTTTTATGAAATTCAGTCTAAAATTAAAAAAGATCAAACGGTAAAACACATTGTTAAGTTCATTACTACACATAAGGGAAAGAGTGGTATTATTTATACTTTAAACAGAAGAACTACCGAAGAGTTAGCTGAACTTTTAGTTGCTAATAATATTAAAGCAGTTGCTTATCATGCAGGGTTAGACCAAAAACTAAGAGCCGATAGACAAGACAAATTTTTAAATGAAGATGTTCAGGTAATTGTTGCCACCATTGCATTTGGCATGGGTATCGATAAACCAGATATTCGATTCGTAATTCATTATAATATTCCAAAATCTATTGAAAATTATTATCAAGAAACAGGAAGAGCTGGTCGGGATGGATTAGAAGGAATTTGTGTATTATATTACTCACATAAAGACGTTCACAAGCTAGAACATTTGATGCGAGATAAGCCATTAAGTGAAAGAGAAGTAACCACACAATTAATTAATGAAACAGTAGCATATTGCGAAAGCAGTGTGTGTAGAAGAAAAATTTTGTTGCATTATTTTGGTGAAGAATGGGGTGATAAAAATTGTGGTAGTTGTGATAATTGTAAAAATCCAAAGGATAAAATTGAAGCAAAAGAAGATGTTGTAAAAGTGTTGAAAGTAATTCGGGCATTGGATGAACGTTTCCCAGCTGAATACATGGTAAATGTATTAATGGGCCGTTTAACACCACAGGTAACTATGTTTCGCCACGAAAAATTAGCTGAATTTGGTATCGGAAAAGACAATCAAGAAATGCATTATTGGAACAGCTTGATTCGTCAGATGTTATTAGAAAATTTAATTAAAAAAGATATTGAAGAATATGGGTTGATAAAATTCACTGAAAAAGGGGAATCTTATATTAAAAAATCCACATCTTTTAAAATTGTTGTCAACACAATTTTTGAAGATGTTGATGACGATGAAGATTATGAAAGTGAAACCAAAGAAGCTAATAGTGCTGCAAGTGATGAGCAATTATTTGAAATACTAAAGGAACTTCGACAAAAAGAAGCCAAGAAAAAAAACTTACCACCCTTTGTTATATTTTTAGAAAACTCATTACAAGATATGAGTACCATGTTTCCTACAACCTTAGCCGAACTTGAAAAATGCCAAGGTGTTAGTAAGGGCAAAGCTTTGAAATATGGTAAACCATTTATTGAACTTATTGCAAATTATGTAGAAGAAAACGAAATTGAAAAGCCGGATGATTTTATAATGAAAACTGTTGCTAATAAAAGCAGCAACAAAATTTACATTATTCAAAATATTGATAAAAAAATACCTCTTGAAACCATTGCAAAAAATAAAGGTCTTGATTTAAGTGAGTTGTTAGAAGAAATGGAAACCATTGCAGCAAGTGGTACTAAACTAGGTTTAGATTATGCCATAGATGATTGGTTAGATGAATACGATCAAGAAGAAATTATTGAATATTTTAAAAATTGCGATACCTCATCGCTAGAAGTGGCACAAAAAGAGTTGAGTGATAATGATTATACAGTAGAACAATTAAAAATTATGCGAATTAAATTTTTAAGCGTTTACGGCAATTAAAACTCATGCAATCTTTTTTAAACATACATCCACAAGTTCAAGAAGCTTTAGATAAAAAATTGCCAATAGTTGCTTTAGAGAGCACTATTATTTCTCATGGTATGCCTTATCCTAAAAATGTAGAAACAGCTTTAGCTGTTGAACAAATTATTAAGGATAATGGTGCAGTACCAGCAACAATTGCCATTATTAATGGTGCTTGTTGTGTAGGATTATCGGCTGAACAAATTGAAACATTTGGAAAAGAAAAAAATGTTTGGAAAGTGAGTTTAAGAGATATCCCTTATGTTGTAAGTAAAAAATTATATGGTGCAACAACTGTTGCTGCTACAATGAGAATTGCTTCTATGGTGGATATTAAAGTTTTTGTTACTGGTGGAATTGGAGGTGTACATAGAGGTGCAGAAAAAACAATGGATATTTCTGCAGATATTACAGAAATGTCTAATACTTCTGTTGCTATTGTTTCTGCAGGTATAAAATCTATTTTAGATATTGGTTTAACTTTAGAATATTTAGAAACATTAGGAATACCAGTTGTAACCTATGGCCAAAAAGTATTTCCAAGCTTTTACTCTCGTGAAAGCCTATTTCAAAGTCCACTTTCTTTAAATACTGCTAAAGAAATAGCTCATATGTTGCAAGTAAAATGGAGATTGGGTTTAAAGGGCTCTGTTTTAATAGCAAACCCTATTCCATCAGAATTTGAAGTACCTGCTAATGTAATGGAAAAATATATTCAACAAGCCCTTACATCTGCAGATGAAAAACGAGTTTTAGGAAAAGACATTACTCCGTTTATTTTACAATTTATTGCTCAAGAAACTTCTGGCGAAAGTTTGGCTGCCAACATTGCTTTGATAAAAAACAATGCTCTATTGGGTGCCGCAATTGCACAACATCTGGTATAAACATTACTAAAAATAGTTGCATAGCTAACTAATATTTACTTAATTTTGTTACGAATATTTAAAGCAATAAGCCTTGAGCTTGGAGCAACGAGCTTTGAATAATTTAGTATAATGAAAATTTTTAAGCAATTAATAGTTTGGCAGAAAAGCATTGATTTATTTATTGCTTGTAATAAATTAATTAAAAAACTACCAAGGGATGAAAGATTTGAATGTTCTTGTCAATTGAGGAGGGCATCACTTTCACTACCTTCTAATATTGCAGAAGGAAGTGCTTATACTAGTGTTCCAACATATAAAATTTTTCTTGAAAGATCTTTAGGCTCATCATTTGAAGTTGAAACTGTATTGATTGCAATTGGAAAATCATGCAATGATTTATTTACTGAAGAAATTGAATATTGTTTAAAATTGGTTGATGAAATTCAGAAAATGTTAATTGCATTTATTAATAAATTAAAATCGTAATAAATTTTTAATCCAAAGAGTAATGAGATAAATGGAAAATTCAATAACTCGTAGCTCTTAGCTAAAAACTCAAAACTAAAATGAATCGTTCCATAAAAAAAATAGCTGTATTAGGTAGTGGTGTAATGGGTAGTAGAATTGCTTGTCATTTTGCAGGAATAGGTGTACAAGTATTGCTATTAGATATTCAGCCTAAGGACTTACCTACAG
>JANLVQ010000088.1:0-13717 GCA_031364085.1 Chitinophagaceae bacterium | reverse complement strand
TATTTTTAATTAAAGAGCCTGGTTTAAATAGTGGTTTTATGATTCCTCAGTATACTGCAGCAAGTATTGTAAGCCAAAATAAACAACTGTGTACACCAGCTAGTATTGATACTATCAGTAGCAGTAATAACCAAGAAGATCATGTAAGCATGGGTGCCAATGCTGCAACAAAATGTTTACAGGTTATAAATAATGTTGAAAGTGTTTTAGCTATTGAATTATTAACTGCTGCTCAAGCATTGGAATTTAGAAGACCAGAAAAATCATCTCCATATTTAGAAAAAATTATTACAGATTATAGAACTAAAGTTTCGTTTAATGAAAAGGACAGATTAATACATGATGATATAGAATCTACCGTTGCGTTTTTAAGAAATTATGAACTTAACTAATTTCCGTATTTGAATATTTTTTTCTTTTTTGTAATTAATACTTTTCGTAATAAACTTCCTGTTGCAGCAGAAAAGCCTGCAACTAATCCACCTACAATTGCAGTAACTAAAATAAGCAGTGTATAATTTCCATTTAACGGCAAAATACTGGCAATTTTTTGTGATAATAAATGTTCATTAGCAAAATCAATCTTTAATGCTAAAATTAACCATAAACTAAAAATAGAAACAAAGCCTGCTAAAAAACTTTTGCCTGTATGCTGAGGTATTGCTGTGAAAACAGCTACAGTTGTAATTGTAAAACTCCACCAAGGATATTCAAATAACCCAATGGCAAAAGCAAGCAAAGCTGTTAAAAGTATTGATATAATAGTTTTCAAAGTTTAATGTTTTTGAGGTTCTAAATAAGATTCTAGTTCGTCCATCATATTTTCACTACCAATAAAAAAAGGACAACGTTGATGTAACTCAGTTGGTACAATATCTAAAATTCTTTGTTCGCCATTTGTTGCTTTTCCACCTGCAACTTCTACAATAAAAGCAAAAGGATTACACTCGTAAAGCAATCGTAATTTTCCATTGGGTTTATCAATTGTTCCAGGATACATAAAAATTCCACCTTTAATTAAATTTCTGTGCACATCACTTACCATACTACCAATATAACGTTGAGTATAAGGGCCCCCATTTGTTTTATTTTTTTTCTGACACGCATCAATATATTTTTTTACTCGATCATTATATTGAAAAAAGTTTCCATGATTTACAGAATAAATTTTTCCATCTTTTGGGCATTGAATATTTGCATGAGATAAACTAAACTCTCCAATTGAAGGGTCTAAAGTAAAACCATTTACTCCTCTACGTGTTGCATAAACTAACATGGTAGATGAACCATAAACAATATACCCTGCAGCAACTTGTTTTCTTCCAGGTTGCAAAAAATCTTCCAAGGTACAAGCTGTGCCTAAAGCTGTTACTCTTCTATAAATACTAAAAATAGTTCCTATGGAAACATTTACATCAATATTGCTGCTGCCATCTAATGGATCAAACAAACAAACATACTTGCTTTGATTACTTAATTCATCATCAAAAATTTCAATATCATCAAGTTCTTCACTGCCAATTCCTGCACAAGAAATTCCATGTTTTAGAACACCAATTAATTGATTGTTGGCATATACATCTAATTTTTTAACTTCTTCTCCTTGAATATTTGTTGAACCTTCGTCTCCAAGTATATCAACTAAGCCAGCTTTATTTACTTCTACATTAACACGTTTTGCCGCCAATCCAATTTCTCTTAATAATCTACTTAATTCACCTGTTGCTTTAGGAAAATTTCTTAATTGTTGAAGTGTAAATTCATCGAGTGTTAGAATGTTACGATTAAGCATAAGTTTTACTAAAATTTAGTTTTGGAGCCTATTGCAAACTTAAGTTTTTTTAATGGTAAGAAAAATGACTTTAGTATTTTAATTATCGCTTTTAACACCTACAAAAAAATGGTTACTGAAAAGTAGCCATTTGAAAAACATTTTACCAAATTTTAATTCTATCTTTTTCTGCAATAAACATTTTATCTCCTTCTTTTACATTAAATGCTTTGTAAAATGGTTCAAAATTCATTAATGGAGCCATTACACGATAGGATGGAGGCGAATGTGGATCTGTATTAATTCTCTGACGAACCACTTCATCTTTAAGTTTTGCTCTCCAAATTTGAGCATAACTCATAAAGAATCTTTGATCTGGAGTAAAGCCATCAATCTTTACGGTATCCTTTCCTTGCTTGGTTAATTTGAATGCTTCGTATGCAATGGCTATACCTCCAATATCTGCAATATTTTCTCCTAAAGTTAATTCTCCTTTTACATGCAAAGAATCTAAAACTGTGAAACTATTATAAAGGTTTATAACTGCTTTTCCTTTTTCTTTAAACTTGGTTTCATCGTCTTTTGTCCACCAATTTTTTAAATTACCATCTTTATCATATTGTGCTCCTTGATCATCAAAACCATGTGTCATTTCATGGCCAATTACCATTCCTATTCCTCCATAATTTATAGCATCATCAGCATTTGGATCGAAGAAAGGAAATTGTAAAATACCTGCTGGAAAAACAATTTCATTAAAGGTTGGATTATAATAAGCATTTACAGTTGATGGACTCATTCCCCACTCAGTTCTATCCACTTTTTGGCCTACTTTACTTACTTGATAATTGTATTCGTTTTTAGAAGATGAAATTAAATTATTAAAGTATTGACCTTTATCGATGGTTACTTTACTATAGTCTCTCCATTTATCAGGATAACCAATTTTTTTAATAAAAGTATACAATTTTTCTTTTGCTTTTACTTTAGTTTCTGCACTCATCCAATCTAAATTATTAATTCTATTTTCAAATGCTTTTTGTAAATTATTAATTAACTCCATCATTCTACTTTTTGAATCGGCAGTAAAGAATTTTTTTACGTACAATTGACCCAATGCTTCACTTAAAGTATTATCTGTAGTTTCTATAACACGCTCCCACCTTGGTTTTAATTGTTTTTTACCGCTTAAAGCTTTGCCATTATAATCGAAACTTGCATTTACAAAATCACTACTTAAATCACTTGCTGTTTGATTTAACAACCTTGCTTTTAAATATAATTGCCAAGTGGTAATTGGTGTAGAAGTTAACAAACCATTTACTGCCTGATAATATTTTGGCTGACTCAAATTAACAGAATCAGTTATAATTTTCATTGTTTTTAATGTACTAGCCCAACCCATATTGGGCATTGCTTTATCCATAGCTGCAACAGCCATTTTATTATAATTAACTTGTGGGTTTCTTAACTCAATATTGGTAAAATGAGATGCTGCCATTTGTTTTTCTAATTCATATACCAACTCTACATGCTTATTTGCAGTATTGGAATCAGAACCAGTAAGTGTAAATAATTTGTTTAAATAAGTTTTATATGCTTTAATAACATCAAGTGTTGCTGGATCAGTTTTAAAATAATAATCTCTATCGGGTAAACCCAAACCTGTTTGATAAAATGTAGGCAAATTCATAGTACTATTTTTTTCATCAGCACTAATCCATAAACCAATAAAAGATGTTAAGTATTCTGTTTGTTGTTCAGCAACTAAACTCATTAAAGATGGAACATCTTTTACTGCATCAATTTTTGTGAAATAAGGTTTCAAAGGTTCGTATCCTAATTTATCAATGGTAACAGTATCCATACCTGATGCATAAAAATCAGCAACTTGTTGTTCTACAGTTCCAGTTTTATTTGAGTTTTTCGATAAATCTTCGAATATGGTTTTTAAATTATCTTTTGTTCTATTGTAAATGTCTAAAAAAGCACCTGCACTACTTTCTGTTGGAGCAATAACTGTATTGTTAAACCATTTACCATTTACAAACATGTAAAAATTGTTAACAGGTTTTATGCTGCTATCGATATTTTCTACTGTCAAAAATTTTTGATTTTCGTTTTTATCACAATTACAACTAATCATAATTAGCATAATGATAAAAATTGAAAGGGATATTTTCCTCATAATATTTTTTTTTGGAAAGTGAATGTAAGGTTTTAGTAATTTTTAATTAGATATTTTATATAATTGAGTATTATTTCAGTCAAATATTTTACCAGCATTTAAAATATTATTGGGGTCGAAAGCTTTTTTAATCATTTTCATAAGATGCATATTTGCAGAGTCGCAAACTATATCCATATATGGTTTTTGAATTAATCCAATTCCATGTTCACCACTCACTACACCCCCTAAGCTTTTAACTATTTTAAATAATTCTCTTAAAATTTTTGTCATCTCTTCATTGCCATGACTATTTTTTATTGTTGGATGATTGATACGTATATGCAAATTTCCATCACCTGCATGACCATAACATACTGCATGAAAACCATGTTGCTTTCCTAATTCTTTTACACCACGAATTAATTTAGGCAATTCTGCTCTTGGTACTACAGTATCTTCTTCAATGGTATAACCAACAAGCTTTACAGCTTCAGCAGCTCTTCTTCTCAACTTCCATAATTCTTGTTTTTGTTGATTATCGTCTGCAAAAAATACTTCCCCTGCTTCGAACTCATTCATCAATTCAGCAATTTGTTCCATCTCTTGCATCAACACATCCATATTATTTCCATCAACTTCAATAATTAAGTGTGCAGCAATATCATCAGTTACAGGCACTGCAAAACTCTCCACCATTTTGCTTACAATTTTTAATGCATCAATTTCAATGAGCTCTAATGCACTTGGTGTAAAACCTGCACGGAATATAGCACTTACAGCTTCACTTGCTTTTTCTAATGATGCAAATGGAACCAACATTAACAAATCAAATTTTGGAAGTGGAATTAATCGTAAAACAATTTTGGTAACAATACCTAAAGTACCCTCACTACCAACTATCAATTGTGTAAGATTATAACCAGTAACATTTTTCAACACATTGGCACCCGTCCAAATAATTTCACCATTAGGTAACACCACTTCTAAGTTCAATACATAATCTTTTACCACACCATATTTTACAGCTTTTGGTCCACCACTATTTTCTGCAATATTTCCTCCAATAAAACAAGAACCTTTACTACTTGGATCTGGTGGATAAAATAATCCCTTTTCCTTGACAGCATTCATCAGCACTTCAGTTATTACACCAGGTTCAGTAGTAATTTGTAAATTTCTTTCATCAATCTCAATAATGTTATTCATTCGTTCTGTCGATATAACAACACCACCATAGTGAGGTAATGCACCACCACTTAAACCAGTGCCAGCACCTCTTGGAGTAACTGGAATTAAGTATTGATTACAGATTTTCATAATTTCTGCAATCTCAGTAGCAGTACGAGGTTTAACAACTACTTCAGGAAGAAATTGTAGTATTTCAGTTTCATCTTTACTAAAATATTCTAGGGTTTCATCATCAATAAAAACAAAAGAATTACCAATAATATTTTTGAAAGAAAGTATATGCTCGGAAGTAATTTTCATTAATTATAAAAAATAATAAATTAATTAATTTGTAAACTTAGCTATTGCTTTTTCTGGTACTGCAACTAATTTTTTTTGAATGTAATCGAAACATAAAATTCCTGTTTTTGCTTTAGCACTTATGATTTTTTTGCCAGCTGCATTTTTTTCAATAAGATAAAGTAAATCAAAACCTAGTTTAGAAATATTTTTTACAGCAACCGAAATTTCAACTTCATCGCCATAAAATAATTCTGCTTTAAATTCTATAGCAGCATCTACCATAATAGAACTACAACCTTCAATATCCATTTCAGAGTATCCATGATGTTTAAAAAATTGCAGTCTGGCTTCTTGAATTAAAGCCAAAAAATTATCGTTGCCAACATGCCCCCCATAATTTACATCTGTAATTCTAATAGGAATTTTTGTACTGAACTGAAAAAACTTTGGCAAATCTATTTTAACTCTATTCATGCATCAAACTTACATCTTCAAAAAAATATTGTTTCATTTTTTTTGGTTTATATTATAAACTACTTTATGTTTGTTTTGTCAAACCAAAAAAATGAAACAGCTTTTAGTTTTACTATTTATCTTAATATTTAACAATTTAATTACAGCACAAGTAATTATTAAAGGTGAAGTGAAAGACAATAAAGGCAAGGCTTTAAGAGGTGCTAGTATAACATTAAAAGATTCGTATGATGGTGCAGTTTCGGACTCGTTGGGTAAATTTTCTTTTAACACATTTGAAAAAGGGAAATTTATTGCTGAAGCGAAAATGATAGATTATACACCCAATACTCAAGAAATAAATATCACCAACGAAAATATTACACTAAATTTTAGCTTAAAAGAAGAGTTGAATGAATTAAAAGCAATCACTATAACTGCAGGCTCATTTGAAGCCAGTGATAGAAAAAGAGCAGCTACTGTTTTAAGTTCTTTAGATATTGTAACAACAGCAAATGCAAATGCAGATATTACAGGTGCTGTAAAAACTTTACCAGGTGCACAACAAATAGGCGAACAAGAAGGTTTATTTGTTCGTGGAGGTGCTGGCTATGAAACCAAACAATTTATTGATGGCACTTATGTAAACAATCCATTCTTTTCTGGTGCACAAGATATTGCTACTCGTGGTAGATTTTCGCCATTTTTATTTAAAGGAACTGTGTTTAGTACTGGTGGATATTCAGCTTTATATGGACAAGCATTATCATCTGCACTTATTTTAGAGAGTATTGATTTACCAGAAAAAACTGAAGCTAGTGCATCTGTTTCATCTGTTTTTATTGGTGCAGGAATTCAAAATTTAGCTGCCAATAAAAAATCATCTTATGGTTTAAATTATGGCTACACTAATCTGCTACCCTATTTTGAAATTGTAAAACAAAAACCTGACTATTTCACAATACCTGCTTTTCATAATTTGGATGGAAATTTTAGAATCAAAACAAAAACAGGAATCATTAAATTCTATTCACAATATAATTCTGCAGACTTAGGATTAAGAAGACCCAATATTGATGATGCCAATTTAAAAAATACATTTGGAGTAACCAACTCAAATTGGTATAACAACATTAGCTGGAAAGATTTTTTAGGCAATGGTTGGAGAATAAATATTGCTGGAAGTTATAGTACCAATACTGATCATTTATTACAAGAAATTCAAAATAAAAATAACATTAAAACTACAACTGGCTTAAGTTATATCGATAACAACAACTTTGTCATTGACCAAACTGCAAATGTTTCACAACTGAAAACTGTTGTAGAAAAAAAACTTGGTGGTATTAGTTATGTAAGATTTGGTGGTGAATATTGGCATAGTTATTTAAAAAGCAAATACAACAATTTATCTACAACTTTAAATGATGATTTATTTGCAGGATTTGCAGAATCAGATATTTATATTTCAAATTCTTTTGTAGCTAAAGTTGGGGCAAGAGTGGAGCACTCTTCTATCATAAACAAATGGAATTTTGCACCTAGAATTTCATTGGCATATAAAGTAGGCAAAGAAGGACAAATGAGTTTTGCTTATGGAGATTTTTACCAAAAACCAGAAAACATTTATTTATTTAATACTAAAAATTTCAACTATACCAAAGCCACACATTACATTTTGAATTATTCTAAAATGAATCAGTTTTATACTTTTAGAATAGAAGGTTTTTATAAAAAGTATCAAGACTTAGTTAAAACTTATCCAACATATAGTAATAATGGAAGTGGCTATGCACAAGGAATTGAATTATTTTGGAGAGATAAAAAAACATTTAAAAATGTTGATTATTGGTTAAGCTATTCGTATTTAGATACAAAAAGAGATTTCAATAATTTTCCTACACAACTACAACCCACATTTGCAGCTAACCACACAGCTAGTTTAGTGGTAAAAAGATTTGTAATGAAATGGAAAACAGGTTTCAACTTTACTTATAGTTATGCAACTGGTAGACCATATTATAATTTTCAAAGTAATGGAAATGGATTTACAATAAAAGATGAAGGCAGAACCATACCATACAACAGCTTAAGTTTTAGTTTAAATTACTTACCTAATCTTGGTAAACAAAATGCAAAAACATTTATAGTTTGGGTAGTAAGCATGACGAATGTTTTAAATCAAAATCAAATTTTTGGTTATAACTATTCTTACGATGGAAATATCAAACAAGCCATCAATCCTCCAGCACAGCAATTCTTCTTCTTAGGTTGTTTTATAAGTTGGGGAATTGATAGAACACAAAATGCAATTAACAATAATCTATAAACAACAACTATCTTAATCAAACTCAAAAAAAATCATCATGAAAAAATTAATTTTATTATCATTTATCGCAGTAAGCTTTTTAACTACTTTATTTAGTCAAACCGAAAAATATATGGCTGCCATGGATGGCACTTTACAACAATTAGGTGCAGCTAAAACAACTGAAGAAATGACTGCAGTTGCTGCAAAATTTGAACGCATTGGTGATGCCGAAAAAACGCAATGGCTTCCTTATTATTATGCTGCAATGGTAAAAGCAAAAATGAGTATGGAAGGCATGGGTGGAGATAAAGATAAAGTTGCTGATGAAGCAACTGCACTTATTAATAAAGCAATTGAAATTGATAAAACAAACAGTGAAATTTATTGCATTAAAACCATGATTTGTTATGCAAAAATGATGGTTGACCCTATGAATCGTTGGATGCAATATGGAGCTGAAGCCAATGCCAATTTAGATGAGGCCAGAAAATTTGATGCTACTAATCCACGCCCATATGTTTTACAAGCCACTTCATTAAAAAATACACCTGAACAATTTGGTGGTGGTTGTGCAACTGCAAAACCATTAGCAGAAAAGGCTGCAAAAATGTTAGTTGAATTTAAACCAGCAACTCCACTTAATCCAAATTGGGGAAAAGAAAGTATAGAAGCTATTTTAAATAATTGCAAATAATTTAATCATATGGAGTTATGATTTTTCATAACTCCATAAATTTTAATTTATGGAAAAAGAATTAACACCACAAGAAAGCCTTCAATTAATTGAAGGAATGATTCAAAAAACTAAAGCAACTTACCATGATAAAGGTATTAGTGCTTTGCTTTGGGGTATAGTAGTTACCATAGCTTCTTTAGTAACTTATGCAAGAATTGAATATGATTTTAAATTGGGTTTTGATATTTGGTTAGTAGTGCTTTTTGCCATTATTCCTCAAATATTTATATCCATTCAAGAAAAAAGAAAGATAAAGATTAGAAAACATGATGATGAAGCTATTGATGCCGTTTGGATTGTTTATGCAATAACTATTTTTGGTTTAGTAGCTTATCAAAGTATTGTACCCACTGCAACTGCAACTATTATAAATAACGAAGGGTGGCAATTAATAAAACATTATACTAATGCTTCAAAACCAGATGAAATTATTACGCCTTTTGCACCAAGTTTTTCATCCATCTTTATTTTGATTTATGCATTTCCAACATTTATTACAGGGTTAGTTAAAAAATTTAAACCAATGATTATTGGTGGTATTATCAGTTATGTTGCTTTTATAGTTTCGTTGTACACCGAAACAAAATACGACATGCTTTTGTGTGCTCTTGCGGCAATTTGTAATTGGCTCATTCCTGGAATTATTTTAAGAAGAAGATATTTAAAAAAGATGGCTTGCTAATGTTTAAAGATTTAGATCCTATATTACATTCACAACTTCGATTAGCTGTAATGAGTTTATTAATTGGAGTTAAAGAAGCAGAATTTACTTTTATAAAAGAAAGTACAAATTCTACTGCTGGCAATTTGAGTGTACAAATTCAAAAGCTAAAGGATGTTGGTTATATTGATGTGAATAAAAAATTTAAAGACAACTATCCTTTAACCACTTGCAAAATTACTAAGAAAGGAATTGATGCTTTTGAGTTATATGTAAAAAATTTGCAAGAATATTTGAATGTAAAATAAGTTGTTCACTTTTTAAAAAGTGCTGCAAACATGGTATCTGCTTTGATCGTATATCCTTCAAAATATTTTTGTTCTACCAATTGTAAATGTTCAGATAATTGCTCTACAATATGTTCATTTTCTAATTTGAATACACTACAAGTAATATAGAGTAAATAACCATTTTTTTCTAAGTAATTGATAACATTGCTTGCCATTGAATATTGAAGTTTGCTAAATTCAGCAATTTGCTTTTGTTCAAAATTTAATATTTGCTCTGGAGTTCTTGCCCAAGTTCCACTACCTGTACAAGGCACATCACAAATAATAAAATTAAATGTTTCTTTTTTGTCAATAGGTTTTGAAATATCAGCAATAAATGAATGATAATTTTTTATTCCTGCTTCAAAAAATCTTTTCTTTAAATTTTGAATGATTGATGCTCTGCTATCACTAACAGTGATTTTCAAATTGCTGATAATATCATTTGCTAAAATAGTTTTACCACCACTTGCTGCACAACAATCCCATAATCGAATGGGGAATTCTAAATTATTTTTTACAATTTCTACTAAGTATTTAGTTTGTTGAGAGCTATAGTCCTGCACCACAACTTCTTTATTTATTTCTACAACATTTTTTATTTGTGTAGCATTATTTAAACTCAAACAATCGGCTCCAATTTCATTAAATAGAATTTGCTTTTCTTCTAATTTTTTTAATACAATATTTTTTCTTGTTGGGCGAATTTTTAAAAATAAATCGGGTTGAACAAAATGACTTTTTATAAAATCATCTTTACTATTTATGCCTCCAATTTTCTCCTGCAAAACAAAAACATCATTTAAAAATTTTGGATGAATTGTATCTAAAAATTGAACTCGATTATTTAGCTCAACACTCCAATTATTTAAAAATAATTTATCGTATAAAAATTCAAATTCTCGAGGTTCATCATTACAAATAAAAAAACCAATCTTTATTTTTTCTTCAATAGAAACTGCTTTGAATGAATTACCTAATCGGAAATATGAATAACAAAGTGTAGCAATGTTTTTTCTGTCGGTAGACCCATGTTTTTTATGTTGAGCAAAATAATTTTTTAAAAAAATAGCAAATGGAATTGTAGCATCATACAGCTTGATGAGTGAAGTAGATGTGTTTAAATAAGATTGAAACCTATTTTGCATGAATACTAAATAAAATGGTAATTGATTATGTTTGCAAATATCTCAACTAAATAAAACAAATAGTAAAAATGAATTTGACAAAAATTTATAAATGGCTCACCTACATTCTGGCAATACCCACAGCTTTTATTGCATTCTTTTCATTATTTGGAATACTCATAGCAATTGCAAACCCACAGATGCTGATACCAGTTTTCATCATGGTTTGCATAGTGCTGTATTATATAAGTTCATTCATTTTTTTAAGAAAAGCAATCACTAAAAATTTAACTTGCAAAAAGATCATTAAAGATTTAATTAAAATCAACTCCATAGCAAGTTTATTTTTTTCAGTTCTAAATATCATTCAAATATTTAGCATTCTTTTTAACCCTTCTTTTGTTGAAACTACTATCAATACTATCATTGAACAAAATCAAGGCAATATCAATACAATCTTTAATAAACATCAAATTACCTCATTATTTTATACAGTTTCGGGCATTATAGCACTTTTTTCCATATTACTAATTACACATATTTTAATAGGATTTAAGCTTATTAAAACGTATGCTGACTCTTTTTTAACAGATTAAGCTAGTTTTCTTTAATTTTAAAAACTCAAATTATAAATACTTTTTAAAGAATGAATAAAATTACTGCTGCTATTACTGCTGTTGGAGGATATGTTCCTGAAACAAAACTAACAAATTTCGATTTGGAGAAGATGGTTGATACTAACGATGAATGGATAAGAACCCGTACAGGTATTAGTGAAAGAAGAATTTTACGTGAACCTGGAAAAGCATCAAGTGATTTAGCTGTACCTGCAATCCAAGAAATTTTAAGAAAAAGAAGTATTTCAGCTTCAGAAATTGATTGTATTATTTGTGCAACAGTAACACCTGATATGATTTTTCCTGCTACAGCAAATATCATTGGAGATAAAATTGGTGCTGTAAATGCTTTTGGATTTGATTTAAATGCTGCTTGCAGCGGGTTTTTGTTTGCATTAACTACCGGAGCAAGTTTTATTGAAAGTGGAAGATATAAAAAAGTAATTGTTGTTGGTGCAGATAAAATGAGTGCTATTACCGATTATACAGACAGAAATACTTGTATTTTATTTGGAGATGCATCTGCAGCTGTTTTGCTTGAACCCAATACAGAAGGATTTGGTATACAAGATAGTTTATTAAAAAGTGATGGTAGTGGAGTAAAATTTTTACACATGAAAGCTGGAGGTTCATTAAAACCAGCATCTGTTGAAACAGTTTTAGCTAAAGAACATTATGCATATCAAGAAGGCCAAAGCGTTTTTAAATTTGCAGTAAAAGGCATGGCTGATGTAAGTGCTGAATTGCTTGAAAGAAATCAATTAACTGGTGATGATATTGCTTGGCTTGTACCCCATCAAGCAAATCTTAGAATTGTAGATGCAACAGCAAATAGAATGGGAATTTCAAAAGATAAAGTGATGATTAACATTGAAAAATATGGCAACACTACTACAGCAACTATACCTCTATGTTTATGGGAATGGGAAAGCAAATTAAATAAAGGCGATAATCTTGTACTTGCTGCTTTTGGTGGTGGATTTACTTGGGGTGCCACTTTAGTAAAATGGGCATATTAAGATTTTATCAAAATAAGTAGTGCTTAAAGAAATCATCATATCAATTCAAGCTTATTTCAAAGCTCACCAATTTATAAAAAAACATAAGTTGTGGAAGTGGATTTTATTATCGGGAATCATTTACACATTTCTGTTTGTTATTAGTATGATATTTTTTGGTAAAACTGCTACAAGTTTTATTGAATGGTTAACGCTAAAAGCTGGATTAAAAAACTGGCTCGATACCATGCAAAATAGTTTTTTAGGATTTTTATTTGCTTTGGGTGGAATGATTTTTTGGATGATTCAAATGCTATTATATTTTTCTTTATTTAAATATTTATTCCTCATCATTGGCTCTCCATTTTTTTCCTTATTATCAGAAAAAACATTTAACATACTAAATGGAGTTTCAACTAAATTTAATTTCAATCAATTTATTAATGATATTGTTAGAGGGGTTTCAATTGCAATTAGAAATGCAGGTTGGCAAACTATTTATTTATTGGCTATACTTTTTCTTGGCTTTGTTCCTATTTTAGGATTAGTAACACCAGTAATAGCAGTGTTTGTTGAATGTTATTATTATGGTTTTAGTATGTTAGATTACAATATGGAACGAGAGCAAAAAAATGCAGCAGAAAGTATTTATTACATTGGGCATAATAAAGGTTTAGCAATTGGTAATGGCATGGTATTTTATATTTTACATTTTATTCCAATTCTAGGATGGGTAATAGCACCTTCATATGCTGTAATTGCTGCTACTATTAGCTTACATGAATTAAAAAATACAGCTATTGACCCTCAACAGTAAGGTATGGTGCAACTTTTTTTAAAGTTGATTCAGTAACAAAAACAATTTTCTTTATTTCTTGTACAGCATTAAAATTTCCATATTTATTTCTATAATAAATAATAGCTTTTGCCAACTCAGTTGAAACATATGGATGTTTAGACATTTCAAATTCTGTAGCTGTATTGATGTTAAGTTTATTAATGTTGATGCTATTTATATTAAGAAAAGGAAATATTATTTGATACAATGAATCGGTTAAACCATAGGTTTCTTTA
>JANLVQ010000315.1:0-5897 GCA_031364085.1 Chitinophagaceae bacterium | reverse complement strand
CCTGCCTTCCTCTACACCAATTTTTTTTATTGATAAAGAGTTTACCAATTGCATATCGTTTTCACATGATAAACAAAAAGAAATGCAGAATAAAATAAAACCTAGTTTTTTCATCTGTTGCAAATATCTACAATAAAGTTTCGAAATAAAATTCAATGATTAAATAGATCAGTAATTGTTATTGCTTTATTTTTAACACGCTAATAATTTAAAAATTATTCATTATGAAAAAATTTAGTGTTTGTATTGTTTTAATATTCTTATCAATAATTTCTTTTTCTCAAACCAAAGAAGAAAAACCTGGTGCGGTTACTAATGTTTTAAATCCAGATAATGCCATTACTACTTCGCATACTGTTACAGTAAAAGGTACTGTAGTTCCTTATAAGGCTATTGCTGGAACCATACCTGTTTGGAACGATTCGGGCAAAGTAATTGCTGGTGTTTTTTTTACTTATTATGAAAGAAGCGATGTGCAAGATAGGACCTCAAGACCATTAATTATTTCATTCAATGGTGGTCCTGGAACACCAAGTGTTTGGATGGAGTTGGGTTATACAGGACCAAGAATGCTAAACATCAACGAAGAGGGTTACCCTATTCAGCCTTATGGTGTAAAAGAAAATCCTTTTTCACTAATTGATATTGCCGATATTGTTTATGTTGACCCTGTAAATACTGGCTATTCAAGAATTATTGGCAATGCACCTAAATCTGGTTTTTTTGGGGTGAATGCAGATATTAAATATTTGGCAGAATGGGTAAGTACATTTGTTACACGTTATAATAGATGGCCTTCGCCAAAATATTTATTTGGCGAAAGCTATGGTACCAATAGGGTTTCTGGCTTAGCATTAGAATTGCAAAATAATCAATGGATGTTTTTAAATGGAGTGGTTTTAGTATCGCCTACCATTTTAGGAATTGAACGAAATGGACCAGTTGAAGTTGCAACAAGATTGCCTTATTATGCTGCAACAGCCTGGTATCATAAAATGTTACCTGAAGATTTACAACAAAAAGATTTGACTGAAGTATTGCCTGAAGTAGAAAATTTTACAGTCAATGAATTACTGCCATCGCTTGCAAAAGGAGGTTTTTTAGAAGAAAATAAAAAAGTTGAAATGGCTAAAAAAATGGCTCGTTATTCTGGCATAAATGAAAAAGTAATTTATCAAAGAAATTTACAAATTAATCCCTCGTTTTTTTGGAAAGAATTATTAAGAGACAAGGGTTTTACAATAGGCAGATTAGATAGTAGATATTTGGGAATTGATAAACAAGATGGGGGTGAATCTCCAGATTATAATGCAGAACTTATTTCTTGGAATCACGCTTTTTCTCCTGCTATGAATTATTATTTAAGAGAACAATTAAACTATAAAACAGATTTAAAATATTACATGTTTGGTCCTGTTCATCCATGGGATAGAACCAATGATAAAACTGGTGAAAACTTAAGATTGGCCATGGCCGAAAATCCTTTTTTATATGTTATGACACAATCTGGCTATTACGATGGGGCTACAGATTATTTTAATGCAAAATATAATATGTGGCAACTTGATCCAAGTGGTAAAATGAAAGATAGATTAAGCTGGAAGGGCTATAGAAGTGGTCATATGATGTATTTAAGAAAACCCGATTTAGAAACCAGCACTAATGATTTAAGAGATTTTATTAAAAAGACTTTACCAAAACCAAATCAACCAGCTCAATACGAACTAAAGAAAAAATAAACCCTTTAATAGAATACGACATATTTCTGTAAAACGAATTTTTGAGTAAAATATATATAAAACCAAGGCTATAGTTCGTTTTTTTTGTTCTGTTAATCATATCAAAAATAACAAATACTAATTAACAATGTTGATGTTTTGTTTTTGTTGAAATACTTTACATTCTTAAAGCCATAAATCATGTTTGTAAATGCAATTGAAGAGGTTGGAAAATTTACTAGGCCCATACATACCATTGCTAAAAATTATAACGATAAACATATAATGCCAGGTGCTGCAACTTTATTTTTTGTAAATGAATGTGGTGTTGCTATAACGTGCAAACATGTGATGGATTTGGTGGGCAATAGAAACAACATTAATCAGCATTATCAAAACTTTAAAAAAGAAAAAGAAGCCATTGGAAAAAATAATTACAATAAAAGAATAAAAGATTTAGAAGTAAAATATAATTACAACCCTGACTCTATTGTTCAATTAAATGAGATGTTTGTGGGCTGCAGCTTTGAGCCTACATTAAATTATCGATGGATTAGTCACCCTAAATATGATTTAAGCATTATTGTCTTTGAAAATTTTAAAAATCCAGCGTATCAATCACATGCAGTTTTTGTAAAAGATTCATCTACTCTTAAACAAGGTAAATATTTATGCAGACTAGGTTTCCCCTTTCCAGAGTTTAATAACTTTCATTACAATGAAACAGAAGATACCATTGAGTGGAATAACATTGGACTGAAAGAATCTCCTCGATTTCCTATTGAAGGCATGTTAACAAGACACTTGGCTGATGAAGGTAAAATTTTTGGCATTGAATTAAGCACTGCTGGATTAAGAGGACAAAGTGGTGGACCACTTTTTAATACTGAAGGATTGGTTTGTGGTATGCAAAGTAGTACAAGTCATTTGCATTTAGGATTCGATATGAAAAATGTAGAACATAAAGTTGGTGGAAAAAGTATCAAAGTAAATAATCAACCCTTTTTACATGTGGGTCATTGTATTCATGTAGATATCATCAAAGAATTTCTTACACAACATCAAATAATATTTTACGAAGCTTAAGTATTGTTAAGGGTTTCAGAAGTTTTCTTTTTATTCATGAAAAGAAAATACAAAACAATAAATCCAACCAAAACATATAAACCAGTTAAAGCAATTTGTGGCGTTTGAATACTAATACTTATACCAACAAATAAATAGGCTGCAATAAAAATGATGGTTAAGTAAGGATATAATTTCATTTTATAAATACCTGTTGTATCTAAATGTTTTGTTCTCTTTCGTAAAATAAAAACAGCACCCGCACTTGCTATCATTCCAAAACAATCTAAGAAAATAGAGAAGTTTAAAATACGTTCAAAAGTTTGAGCAAAAAATAAAATGATTACACATAAAGAAGCAAATGCTGTTAAGGCAATAGTTAATGCTTCTGTTTTTTTATTTTGTTTCGTAAACATTTTAGGCAAACTTCCTTCTTCGCCCATGGCAAACATTACTCTTGGATTGCTCATCAATAAAGCATTTACATAAGCCAATACACCAATAAAAAGTAATACAGAAAAAACATTAGCACCTTGAGTTCCAAAAACTTTATTAATTAAAACAAAAGCAATTTCGTTTTCGGTTTTTATTTCATTAAAACCAATAATAGCATAATAACTATAGGTGACTAATAAATATAAAATGATGATGATGGCAATACCATAAAAAATTCCTTTAGGAATATTTTTTGAAGGTTGTTTTACTTCGTTTCCAAAATTGATGGTTTGTTGATAACCACCATAAGTAAAAGAAACTGCAATTAACGATACACCCAAACTTTGAATCCAACTCATTTGAGGAATGCCTGAATTCACCACCTGATGAGCAAGATCTGAAGTGTTTTGAACAGCATAATTTGAGAAAGAAAACAAACAACTAATTAATAATAACAACATGCCAATTTTTATGAGCATTAAAATATTTTGAGCCAGGCTACTCATCTTCAATCCTAATAAATTAATACCATAAAATAACAGTACAGCCAAACTACTAACAATGGCTGTATCAAGTGCTGTAAAATGATGTTGAGGAAAAAGTTTAAATAAATATCCTGTACCAATCATGGCTACACCACCAACACTTGCAGCATTACTAATGAGTATAACACAGTTAACAGAAAATGCAATACTTGGATGATAGGCATAACTAAACACTTTATAAAACCCACCAGTAACGGGCATTCTACTTCCAATCTCAGCATAAGTTAAAGCACCACAAAAAGCAATTAATCCACCAATAATCCAAGCAGAAAAATAAACAGAAGGTTCAATAGCACTTTTTGCAGCAGTGGCTGCAGTTCTAAAAATTCCCATTCCAATTACCAAGCCCACAACAATCATGGTAAAAGAAAATAAGTTGAGTTGTTGTTTTAGTTTCATAAAATGTATTGGTAAAATAAAGAGAAAGTGGTGAGATTATTTATTTCAATTTTATGAAGTTGTTTGTTTTATTAAAATAAAAGAAGGAAGCTGGTCGTTTAAGAATTGATAACAAAATAATTATTGTTTGATACACAAAGAAATAATTTGGTAAATTAAAACCTTGCCTTATTTTTGAGTGGGTTAAATTGGCTTTCAACCGACATCTATATTTTGGCACAAGCCAAAACTTCGACGTCTAAATTTTGCCTTACAATCAGATCTTCATCTTACAAAAACAGCCAAAGAGCTTGTTCATTTGCAAACTGCCTTTTAAAGTGTGTTTACAAAATGTAACGACTTTATTTTATAACCATAATTAACCAATGTACTAAAGTACTTTAATATGAAAAGATTTAAAAAATTAGTACACACCGTACTTTCTATATCTGGTTTTGTCCCAGAAAATATGAACCCTCTGAGATTATTTTTTATGATTGGGTCTTTGCTTTTAGTCACTTTCGCACTTCCAAATTATAAAACATTAGATTATGCCATTCTCTATTTTCTTTGTGGCACAATTGCCTATATTATTTTTATTTTCAGTATTCTTCCTCAAAACGGACTTCGTTTAAAATTAATAGAAAAATTTGGTGAAAAAAAAGCATATCTACATTATGAAGCCATCCTTGGATTCTTATTTTTTCACAATGGTGTTGCTCTAACTTTTATTTGTCAAACTACCTCTAATGATAGGTTTTGGCCTAATATCCCAGAGCCAATAATCTTTACAATTTCGGGGATATTATTTATTGTAGGTATAGTTGTGAAAATATGGTCAGCCTACGTGGTAGGTATACCAATTTATTATTGGAAAGATATGTTTTTAGGAAAAAAAGTTTGTGAGTTTGTTGAAACCGGACCTTATAAATATCTCTCAAATCCCATGTATGGTATAGGGCAAGTTCAGGTTTATGCAGTTGCAATTTATTATGGTTCTATTTATGGAATATTATTTGGAGCAATCAATCAAATGCTTGTTTTTGTTTTTTATTATTTTGTTGAAAAACCATTTATTCAGAGAACTTATTTAGAACCAACTAAATTAAATACATAAAACCTTCCCTTATAGCAACATCTTCTTGCCAAGCCAATTTGATTAGCCACAGGGACGTTGCGTTAGCGATAATGGCGTGTATTGTAGAATCAAAAAAATGATAGAAACAGAAAGACTTATTTTAAAACCATTGACATACGACCAATTGGTAAAATACACTAAATGTGACAACTCTTTGGAGGAAGAACTTAAATTAAATAAAACTTCCAGAACAATTTCACCAGAACTAAAAGAAGCGTTTGAAAAAACTATACTTCCAAATGTGGCAGACAAGAACAAGAACTATTTGTATTCAACACTTTGGACAGCAATTTCAAAATTAGAAAATAAAATGGTTGGAGACTTGTGTATAGTTGGCGAACCAAACACAGACGGCGAAATAGAAATTGGTTATGGAACTTATAACGAATTTCAAGGAAAAGGATTTATGACAGAAATTGTAGGCGGAATTATTGAATGGACGAAAACGCAATCAAAAGTAAAATCAGTAATTGCTTCAACAAACAAAAACAATACTGCATCTTTCAAAGTACTTGAAAAAAATAATTTCACTAAAATTGGTGAGACAGAAACGTTATTTAATTGGAAATTAGAAACAAAATAACTGCTTTACGAGAAAAGAACGAACCTCCTTCGCAG
>JANLVQ010000205.1:0-2615 GCA_031364085.1 Chitinophagaceae bacterium | reverse complement strand
ATACATTGGCTTTTTTAATTCTTCGATATGATTTGGAGCTAAATGTTCAGTGGGTAACCCAATTCTTGCATTTAAACCTGTAGCATATTCTGTTAACTGAATTAAATGTTTTAATTGAGCCCCTCCACCTGTTAAAATAACACCACCATTTAAAGCTTTATTATCTAAGCCAACTTGTTTTAAATGATATACTACAAAGTCTAATATTTCATCCATTCTAGCTTGTATAATTTCACTTAAACTTTTAACACTAATTTCTTTTGGAGGTAAACCACGAATTCCTGGAATAGTAATGTATGCATTAGCATTGGCATCACTTGCCCAAGCACTTCCATATTGAACTTTTAAAGCTTCTGCATGACTACGCAATAATCCTAGACCAACTTGTATATCATTTGTAATGTTTTCGCCTCCAAATGGTATTACAGCTGTGTGCTTTAAAATGCCATCATGAAAAATTGCAATATCACTTGTTCCTCCACCAATATCTAGTACAACTACACCTGCTTCAAAATCTACATCACTCATTACAGAACCTGAGCTGGCTAAGGGTTGTAATACTAAATCTTTAATGGTTAATTCACATCGAGTAACTGCTCGATTAATATTTCGAATAGCATTTTTATCGCCAGTGATGATATGAAAATTTGCACCCACTTTTACGCCATTATAGCCTACTGGGTCTTTAATAGAATTAATATTATCTACATGAAAATCTTGAGGAATAACATCAATAATTTGATCTCCTGCTGGTATAAAAGTTTTTCTTTGATTTTCGATTAATAAGTCTACTTCATGTGCTTGAATTTCTAATTCTGCTTCTTGACGAACAATGTCTCCACGTGTTTGTAAACTTTTTATATGATGCCCAGCTATACCTACATAAACTTCTTTAATTTCTAAATCTGGATTGCTTTCATAACAATTCTTCAATGCTTGATTAATTGCACGAACTGTGTAATCAATGTTTAACACCTGACCATGTTTAACACCATTACTTGGGGCTTTCCCAAAACCTAAAATTTCTAATTTTCCTTGTTCATTTTTTCTTCCAGCTATTGCAGCAATTTTAGTTGTTCCAATATCTAATCCAACAATTATTGGTGCCTCGTTATTATTCATACAAAAATTTTGTTAGTTTCTTAGATAGCATTTCATGTAAAAATTGAAAACTTTTACCCCTATCCATGTGATAACGTTTTTTTAATTGTTTTATTTTTAATTGCTTCATCTATTTAATTTTTAAAAAAATAAAGTTGTTTTTTGTAGAATTTGATTGATTTTTTTATTAATAATTTTATCTAATGCTATCATTTAAATTCGTAGGTATACTTAAACTATCTTTTATAGTTTTTTCATTCCCTTTTCGTTTAGCTACAATTTGATTGGTAAATCTTAAATCGAGAGTCGAATAAGTATTGATACCATTTTTTATCCAAGCAGATTTATAAAACGCTAAAAGCTTTTCAAATTTTTCTTTTGCATTTTCGTTGTTTCCAAATAATATAGTTTGGTTTCCTAAGGTTGGTATAAGTTCAAATTTGCCATTAAAATCTATATTTATTTGAGCTATTTGAGCATTCCAAAATGAATCTACACTAATTAAGTTAGTTAAAGATGTTACTTGTGATAATAATAAACTATCTGGAGTTGCTAACTTTTCTCGATCACTTGGGAAATTAGTGATCACTGTAACTCTTGCTGTAGCATTAGACTTAATGGGCAACCTTTTCCCTAATTCATCTAAATAATATGAATTTCCATTAACAGTTATCAATCTTGCAATTGCCTGGTTTTGGTTAATATCAACATGGAGTATATTATTATTTTCGAAATAAAGTTCTGCATTTTTTACCCATAAGTTTTTTTCAATTACCCGTTCTAATAAAGCCAAATTAATGCGTCTAATTTGCTTTTGCTTTAATACGCCACTTGCATTCAACAACTCACTTATTTCAGACTGGGTAATAAAATTTCCTTGCTGATGATTATTAATTTTTACAATATAGTTGTTACAAATTTCATTTTTTCTATACTGAAAGGCTGCAACAAAAAGCACAACAATACCTACTCCAACTATAAGCCAGAGTGTAAATTGAATTGTATTTTTTATACTTTGTTTCAAACTAATTATTTAGAATTTCTTTTACCGAATAAACTAAAACATCAATATCGCCAGCACCAGCCATAACAATCAAAGTGTGTTTTGAAAATGATATATATTCTAACATTTCATTTTTTTCCATCAACTTTTTATTTTGCAAATGCATTTTATCATAAATCATTTTAGATGTTACTCCTTCCATAGGTAATTCTCTTGCAGGATAAATGGGCAACAGAATAACTTCATCTGCTTTATCTAAACTTGCTGCAAATTCATCGGCTAAATCATTTGTTCTACTAAATAAATGTGGCTGAAATATTAAGGTAAGATGATGTGTAGGATATAAACTTCTTACACCTTCTATGAGTGCTCTTAACTCTTCTGGATGATGTGCATAATCATCAATTAAAATATGTTCATTATGTAAAAATTTTTCAAATCTTCTTTTAACTCCTTTAAAATTAGCTAATGCATTTTTTATTTTATCATCTTCTATTTTTAAATATTTGGC
>JANLVQ010000282.1:0-9484 GCA_031364085.1 Chitinophagaceae bacterium | reverse complement strand
CACTTCCTTGATTATATTCTGCACTGGCACTGGCTGCTCTAAATGCTTCTGTTTGGCGAATTTCAAATTTTGTTTTTGGTGTTGTGCCAAACATCGAACTTAAATTAATATCAATATTTTTTTGAATAGAACGAAAAGCATTTAACACTTCATCTGGAGTTTTATAAGGCATAAATTGTTTGTCAGTTTTCATAAATTCAAAAAATGCTTTTAAATCGCCTTTAAATTTTACTTCAGTTTTCACTCGTTCCATTTCTTCCCTAATTCTTTTCACTTCAGCTAAACCAGTTGTATAAATTTCTTCTGGAGTTTTATTGGTGGTTGTCCAATATTCTATTAAATATTTATAATAATCACTACCCGTTGCAACTCCATTAATGCCACTTGTTGTTCTAGTTTTAGCTAAATATTCATTCTCGAAAAAATCTCCGAGTTTTTTATATGAAGGCAAAATTTGCTGACCAATTAATTTAGTATAATCATCAGTAATTCTTTTTTTATCAGCATCGCTAAAAGTTGATGGTAGTTTTTTTATGGGTCCCCAAAACAAACTGGTGGTAACATTATCAACAACAATGCTTTTACATTGAGGAATAATTTTTACTACAAGAGATTTTGGTAAAACATAATTTTCGTTCATCCCTTTTCTAAAATATACTAATGAACTATCAATATAATTTGAAAATACTGTTGCACGTTTTATCCAATTATCATAATCTTCAACAGTTTTAAATGGTTGGTTACCATCTCCACTTCCTAATTGACCAAGAGTTAAATGCAAACCCCAAAACTGATTGAGGGGGGTAAGATTGTCCTTAAAAGTTAAAGACTTTAAACTCATTTGCATTTCTCTTTTAAAAACATCATAACTAATTTGATCATTTTCGTTTAATTCTTCTCTTTTATACTTATCAATTTCATTAAAATAAGTTGTATAAAATTCTTTTAACTTGTTTCGGTAGCTTGTTGTAAAATCAACATATAATTTATCGTTATATCTATTGTCTCCATTGGCTGTTGCTTCTAAAGGAAATAATTTTAATCTTTCTTCATAATATTTTTCTAGTGTTGTTGATAGTTCTTTATTGGGCTCAAGGTTTTGAGTTTTGTTATTACAACTAATCATGAATACAATAATTAGTAGAGATGAAAATATTTTTTTCATTTGATTTTTTTTATAAGTTTAAAAATATGAATTATAAAACATGTGATAATAATTTTGTATGAACGGAAGTTTGAATAATCAAGAATAAGTATAAAACCCTTTACCAGTCTTCTTTCCAAGTTCATTTGCTTCAACTTTTTGTTGTTGAACAATGGATGGTTTTAATCTTTCAGGTTTTCCCATGGCTTCATAAACAATCTTACTTACACTAAAATTTATATCCATACCAATTAAGTCCATTAATTTAAATGGACCCATTTTAAACCCTGCATTTTCTAAAACTTCATCAACGGTTTCTACAGTTGCTAAATTAAGTTCAATCAACTTCATAGCTTCCAAATAATAATGCCTTGCTACACGATTTACAATAAAACCAGGAGCATCTTTACAAACCACAGCAACTTTATTCATCTGTTTGCAAATGTGTATAATGCTTTCTACTACTTCATTTGAAGTGTGTTCTGCTTGTATCACTTCAACTAATTTCATTATAGTTGCAGGATTAAAAAAATGCATGCCAACAACTCTTTCTGGAGATGAAATTTCTTTAGCTATTTCATTAATTGAAATGGATGATGTATTGGTTGCAAGAATTGTTTCTGAAGTATTGATTACAGAAAGTTGATTAAATAATTCTACTTTAATTTCTTTTTTTTCAACTATGGCTTCAATAATAAGATCAGCTACACAATCATTGATATGAGAAGTAAAAACAATTCTATTTAATATTTCAATTTTTTCGTAAGTTGTAATTTTATTTTTCTCAACTAAATAATCTAAACTTTTTTCAATACTTGTTTTACTTTTTGCAAGCATACTTTTATTCACATCAAATTGAATTGTTGTAAAACCTGCTTGGGCAGCCACTTGTGCAATTCCACTACCCATTGTTCCTGCACCACAAACACAAATTGTTTTTATCATTAAACTATTTTTTTATTAGCTTTTGAACTATTGATTGACTATTGATTTTGGATACAATTTTTTTTCCTGTTTTTTCCTCAATTGCTTTTCTAGTATTACCTGCAATTGTTCCACCTTGTTTTGCAATAGATTTATTTTGAGTAAATGTTTTTGGCTTTTTTTCTTTGCTAATTTCTGTGGTTGTTGCTTCTGCAAGCATGTTTAACACCAATTCTAAATTAGTCATATTGTCTCTTAAATTTTCTTTTTTGAGATCTTTATGTTTTTTATATTCTTTAACCGACAAACCACTCCATGCTTTTGTGATTTCATCTGTTAGTATAGCATATTCTTGTCCTTTTTTTACCCCACAATTTTCCCATTCATCAGTCAAATCTTTTCTTACTTCAATGCTTTTTAATCTTTGGTTAATCCAATCTTTGCTATATCCTTTTTTAAGATAAGTTTCCATTAAACGATCAATACCAATTTCTGGGTCTTCAATTTCATCTATTCTTTCTCTGGCAACTTTCGCCAACCATAATTTAAAAGGTTCAGCTTTTTTAGATGGCACAGATTGGATAAGTCTAAATAATTGTTCTGTATCTGCAACATCGGTATTATAAAACTTACCATCAGGGGATTGCATTTTCAGTTGGTTACAAATTGTAACCAACTCACTTCCTTCCTTTTTTAGTCTATGTTTCATCACTTTCCAATAATTATTTGGATTGGGACTATCACTCAATATCCCCACAACATCTACTATAGAAAAATACCATTTTTCTTCATCTTCTTTCCATAAAGAACGAACTTGTTTTTGCTCAAATAATTTTATTGCATTAGATGATTTCATATTAAATTTATTTTAATGAAAAATAATATTACAAACATAAATCGTAAGTCAAAAATCATAAAATCGTAAATAGAATTACATATTTCTTCTATACTGCCCACCCACTTCGTACAGAGCATTTGTAATTTGTCCTAAGCTACAATACTTAACAGTTTCCATGAGTTCTTCAAACAAATTTCCATTGTTGATAGCCACACTTTTCAACTTATTCAACATATCAACTGATTTATTTGCATTGCGTTTTTTAAAAGCATCAACTGTATTTATTTGTTGTTCTTTTTCTTCTGTTGTACTTCTTATAACTTCACTTGGAATTATAGTTGGAGAGCCTTTACTATTTAAAAATGTATTTACGCCAATTAATGGCAACTCGCCTGTATGTTTTTGATGTTCGTAAAACAAACTTTCTTCTTGAATTTTATTTCTTTGATACATTCTTTCCATAGCACCTAAAACACCACCTCGTTCAGTAATTCTATCAAACTCAACAAGCACAGCTTCTTCAATCAAGTCTGTCATTTCTTCTAAAGCAAAACTTCCTTGTGTAAAATTTTCAGTTTTGGCACTCCCTAATTCTCTATTAATAATTAATTGAATTGCCATTGCTCTTCGAACACTTTCTTCTGTTGGTGTAGTAATGGCTTCATCATATGCATTGGTGTGTAAAGAATTACAATTATCATAAATTGCATATAATGCTTGCAATGTTGTTCTAATATCATTAAAATCTATTTCTTGTGCATGTAAACTTCTACCACTAGTTTGTATATGATATTTTAATTGCTGACTACGTTTATTGGCTTTGTATTTATACCTCATAGCTTTTGCCCAAATTCTTCGAGCAACTCTACCAATAACACTATACTCAGGATCCATACCATTGCTGAAAAAGAAGGAAAGATTTGCAGCAAAATCATCAATATTCATTCCTCTACTTAAATAATATTCTACATAAGTAAATCCATTTGACAAAGTAAAGGCAAGCTGTGTTATAGGATTAGCACCAGCTTCAGCAATATGATACCCACTAATACTTACACTATAAAAATTTCTTATTTTATTTGTGATGAAATATTCTTGAACATCGCCCATCAACTTTAAAGCAAATTCTGTTGAAAAAATACAAGTGTTTTGTGCTTGATCTTCTTTTAAAATATCTGCTTGTACTGTGCCACGAACATTTTGTAACGCTTCTGCTTTTATTTTTTCATAAACTTCTTTAGGTAAAACATCTGCTCCACTTAAACCTAACAATTTTAATCCTAACCCGTTATTCCCATTTGGTAAAACACCTTGCAGTTCTCCTTTATTTGGTACAACAGGTTTGCCATCTACACCAATATATTTTGGTAAATCTTGAATATTAAATTTTGATTCGATGAGTTTATTTACTTGTTCTTGCAAACCATTATCAAGAATATATTTTTCACATTGTTGATCAATAGCAGCATTCATAAAGAAAGCCAATATCATTGGTGCAGGACCATTGATGGTCATTGATACAGATGTTTTTGGATTGCATAAATCGAAACCACTGTACAATTTTTTAGCATCGTCAATGGTTGCGATGCTAACTCCAGCATTACCAATTTTTCCATAAATATCTGGTCTAACAGCTGGGTCTTCACCATATAAGGTAACACTATCAAATGCAGTGCTTAAACGCTTTGCAGGCTGATCGACACTTACATAATGAAATCTTCTATTGGTTCTTTCTGGTCCACCTTCACCAGCAAACATTCTTGTAGGATCTTCACCATCTCGTTTTAAAGGAAAAACACCTGAAGTAAATGGAAAGCTTCCTGGAAAATTTTCTTGACCTTGCCATCTTAATAAATCGCCCCAATCTTTATACTTGGGTAAAACAACTTTGGGAATTCTTGTACCAGATAAACTAATACTGGTCATAGGTTGTTTAATTACTTTGTCTCTTACTTTATATTCATAAAATTCTTGCGTGTATGCTTTTATTTTATTACTCCAATTTGAAATTAATTTTTTTGCAACTGGAGTTTGTTGATCTTGATAAAAGTTTATTTGTTGCTGAAGAGCCTCACCCCAACCCTCACCAAAAGGGAGGGAGCTTTTTGCATCTCCTTGTTTAAAAATTTCTAAAACTCCATTAAGTTGATAAAGTTTAGAAGCTATTTCAGATTGTTCAATAACTAGCTTATCATAAGCTCTATTATTCTCACTTATTTCACTTAAATATCTTGTTCTGTTTGATGGAATAATTGCTGCTGAAACTTTTGCTGTTTCACTAAATTGAAAACTGCCAAAACTAATTTGTGTTTTAGTTTCAATTGTTTTAACAAGCAATTCAAATAAATGATTTACACCATCATCATTAAACTTACTTGCTACAGAACCTATAATTGGTAAATCTGCATCTTTTGCAGTAAATAATTGATGATTTCTTTTATACTGTTTTCTTACATCAGCTAAAGAATCTAATGCTCCAGCTTTATCGAATTTATTAATACAAATAATATCTGCATAATCGAGCATATTAATTTTTTCTAATTGAGATGCAGCACCATATTCAGGCGTCATTACATACATGCTTACATCGCAATAATCTAAAATCGAGGCATCACTTTGTCCAACACCTGCACTTTCTAAAATAATAAAATCAAAAGCAGCTTCTTTACAAATATTAATGGCATCTTGAACATAAGCACTTAATGCAGTATTATCATCTCGTGTAGCTAAACTTCTCATATATGCACGAGGGTGAGAAATGGCATTCATTCTAATTCTATCTCCTAATAAAGCACCACCTGTTTTTTTCTTACTAGGGTCAACACTAATAACAGCAATGGTTTTGTCGTGAAAGTTGTTTAAAAATCTGCGAACAATTTCATCAGTTACTGAACTTTTTCCTGCTCCACCTGTTCCTGTAATTCCTAGAACTGGAATTGGGAATTGGGAATTAGAAATTACAGAAATTGATTCTCCATTTTCAGCTGCAGTAATTTTTTGTGCAATGCTTATAATATCTTTTGCTTCGCCTAAAGCATTTTTACTACTTTGTACTTCGTACTTCGTACTTTGCACTTTACATTTTTCAATCACATCTTCAATCATACCTTCTAAGCCCATTTTTCTTCCATCATCTGGGCTATAAATTTTGGTTATACCATAATTTTCTAATTCTTCAATTTCACTTGGAAGAATGGTTCCTCCGCCGCCACCAAAAATTTTAATGTGCCCACATCCATTCTCATCTAACAAATCTTTCATGTATTTAAAAAATTCAACATGCCCACCTTGATAAGAAGTAATGGCAATACCATGCACATCTTCTTCAATTGCTGTTTCTACAATTTCTTTTACGCTTCTATTATGGCCTAAATGAATAATTTCTGCTCCTTTACTCTGCATTATTCTTCTCATAATGTTAATTGCAGCATCATGACCATCAAAAAGGCTTGCTGCAGTTACTATTCGTACTTTAAGTTGAGGACTATAACTCATATTTTTAATTAATCTGTGCGAAATTAAGCATTTGACAATGAAAGCTATTTGTGATTATAAACGTTAAAACATTTTTATTCAGTAATTTATTTTGAATTTATTTTAAATTTAATTTTGTACAAAAGCTTTGTACCTTTATTTTCGCAGCCCAATTAAAAAATTGGAAAAGGATTGGGTTATTGTGTAATGGTAGCACTACAGTTTTTGGTTCTGTCTGTCTAGGTTCGAATCCTGGTAACCCAACAAGAAGCTTCTCGAATTTCGAGAGGCTTTTTTATTTGTATACTTATATAGCTACTCTTACAACAGAAAAAATATTTTACGTAGAATAATTACTATAAAATTTCGTTATTATTTAGTTAACTAAACCTATTTAGCGAATTACTTAATGAAAAAATTTATAATAATATGCAGCTTAATTCATTTAACAAATAACTGTAACTCGCAGCATATTAATGAATTAACGAATAATGTAGTTAAGATTTTTACCAAAACCCATCCTACTGTTATAAATGTTGAATGGATATTTTTAGATAGTAATTTTATTGCAGTTTTTAAAGAAAAAGGTTATTCCTATGAAAAAACATATAACAAAACAGGAAAATTAATAAGGACAAAATTAGAAATAGATGCAAGTTTTCTTCCTAAATCTTCTTCAGATTTTGTTGCTAGATATTATACTAAAAATAATATTTATAAAGCTTTTAAATTATTTGATGATTTTAGTAACATAGTTTACTTCATTGAAATAGATTCAAATCAACTATCTTTTGACATAAATGGTAGTTTTTTAAAACTCGAATCAACAAAAAAATTAAAATAACTTTTTAAAAGCATCTATCAAACTATTCCTGCTTTTTGAGTCTGTATTATTATTTGTAAACTGATTGATTAAAGAACCAATATTTCCACCAGAAACTGAACTAATAATACTTTGCAAATCAAAAATAGAATCGTTTGGATCATTAACTTTTTGAGATAAACTATTCAAAACAGAGGGTATTAGACCACTTGCAATATTTGCAGCCCCATTTTGATCAAGATTGAATTTTTCCATTAAGCTATTTATAAAAGAATTTTGCATTAAACCAGATAATGGAGATGTTGCAGCATTGTTTCCAGATATTACATTAGTTACATCACTCAAATTTCCATTTGCCAAAGATTTTTGTAATGTTTCGAATATAGAAGAAGAAGCCATTGAAATAGCCTCGTTGTTATATTCATTAGGAATTGCTGGGTTATTAATTACAGATTCTCCTGCATGAGATTTTACTAATTCCAATAGATTTTCTAACATAAATTTTATTTAATTAAAAGTAAATAAAAATTTAATTCAATAATAAATTTTGAAATTGTAAAGAGTCTCCATTAAAAACATTAAAATCTACTTTTTCAGTTATTCCATTTACTCTGCCAGTATTGCTATGTTGCCAAAAAACCCAATCTCGTTTTATATTAGGTTTCTTTTCTTCTGTATAATGTGCTACCCAAAGTGGGTATTCATTAAAATCTTCTCCTAAATATTTGTTGTAAAACTCAGTATATGTATAAATAATTGGTTTCACTTTATAATGGCTTTCTAAGGTATGCAAACATTCTTTTAGTTTCAATTTTAATTCATTATAGCTGAGTCCAAAAGTTTGTTCAATATCTATTGCAGGGGGTAAATCTCCTCGTTTCAATTGGACATTATTAATAAAATTTTTAGCTTGTAATCTTCCACTATTTAATGGTATAAAATATAAATAAGCACCGCGTGTAATTTTATTTTCATCCAACAATTTCCAGTTTCTTTCAAACATTTCATCTTTATGATCAACACCTTCAGTTGCTTTTACAAAAGCAAAATCAATATTAATTCGGTCAATCAACATATTTTTCACTGAATTCCAATACACATAACTTTGATGTTTGCTAACGTCAATGCCATTTATGGAGTATTGATTTGGTATTGCTATTTCGAAGGATTTATAAAATGTTTGTTCTCCTCTTTTTTGTAATTGTTGATTTAAGTATAGTATAACTAAAGCAGATATTATTATTATAAAAAATAATAATAAAGCAAAATAGAGTAACAATTTTTTTATTGTTATTTTACGGTTCATTTTTTTTGCTCTATAATTTTTCTATTTCTTCTTTAATTGTTTCAATTGAATGATAAAGTTGTTCAAAAGAATCTATTACATAATAAGTATCTTGAATATGATCATTTTCGTATGGTGTATGCATTATTAAAGGAGCATTGTAAGGAATATGTTTAGGCTCTTTACTTAATGAAAACTTTGTTTCTGAGTAAGAAGAGATAATCCCTGCCCCATAAATCTGGGTTATATGATTAGTTTTAATTAATCCAAATTCAATAGTAAACCAATATAATCTTCCAAGCATAGCAATGATTTCTTCATTTTGCAAATGCTCTACACCCAATAAGCCAATGGTTTGAAAAAATTCTGTAAAATGGAAATTAGTTAATAAAGGAACATGACCAAAAACATCATGAAACATATCTGGTTCAGGTAAATAATCTAATTGTTCTTTTTTTCTTAGCCATGTAGTTGCAGGAAATTTTTTTTGTGAAAGAAGCGTAAAAAAATCAGGTTCTTTAATTATTCCAGGAACAACTATAAGCTCCCATCCTGTTTGTTCGTGTAATAAATTATTTGTATTTGTAATGTTTGGAATAGTATCAGAACTGAACTGTATATTTTGTATTCCATCTAAATATTCTTTAGCAGCATGAACTTCTAAAGCTGGCATTTGTCTTTCGTACAGAATTTTCCATACTTCAAAGTCGTCTGATGTATAATCTGAGTAAACTTGTTTTAAATCTTTAATCATCTCGTATCGCATACAGTAATTATTTTGAATAAATATATAAGATAAGATGAATAAATGTGATTTTTTTTTATTAATTTATTACAATTTTTTTTTAATCATTTTTTTTAAGATAGTTAATATCTGAACCCCTTTATTTATAAGCGTTTCAGCATTACCCCCTAATTCAAGGGATTGTGCAGGTTGGTAGTTTGTTTCAATTTTACATTCTCTTTAAACAACTAAACAACACAAACATGAAACAA
>JANLVQ010000266.1:0-2822 GCA_031364085.1 Chitinophagaceae bacterium | reverse complement strand
CAGGTATTCAAAATGCATTTGTAATTACTAAATATTCTGGACTAGATCCAGAGATAAATGGAGGTGTAGATAACACTATATATCTCTGGATCTAGTCCAGAATATTTAGTAATTACAAATGCATTTTGAATACCTGTAAATAATCGTAATGATGCTTTCCCTTCTAACCAACTTGGGAAAGTATATCCCAATGTAATATTATCCATTCTTAAAAATGAAGCGTTTTCAACATAAATATCAGATAATGCTATAATACCAGTAGGAACTACAAACCCTGTATTATAAAATGAATTTGGTATGTTTGCCAACTGGCCATCATTATTAACAGCATAATCAGAGTATGCTCTTGTAGCATTAACTTGATTAAGTAATCTGTTTCCAATACTTGCTCTAAGGAAGAATGAAAAATCAAAATTTTTATAATTCAAATTTGACGAAAAACCAAAAACAGCATCTGGGTCAGCATTCTTATATAAGTAACGGTCACTTTCATTAACAATCCCATCTCCATTCAAATCAGCAAATGCACCATCAATTGGAGAACCGTCGGTATTGTATAATTGTTTGTAAACAAAAAAGGAATCTGGAGTAAATCCTACTCTTCTAATTTGTGAAGTTCCTCCAAAACCTGCACCAGAAGACCCAGTAAATTGTTCATTTAGTCCAGCTGGTAAAGATTCTATCCTTCTTTCAAATTTAGTTGCATTGAAATTAACATTCCAATTAAAATTATCTGTTTTTACAACATCAGCATTTAAGTTTAACTCAATCCCTTTTGTTGAAAAACTACCTCCATTAGCTGGTCCTTGATTACCAAAGTTACTACCATCTGCATAAGGTGTCTCGTTAAAATATAAATCATCTGTTAACTTATAAAAAACATCCAATCCTCCAGAAATCTTTCCATTAAACAATCCATAATCTAAACCTAAATTATAAGAAGTAGTTTCTTCCCATTTTAGGTTAGGATTATAAGATTGAGGAACTCCGACTTGAAATGAAGTTCCACCAAAACTATACTGTGAGTTTGGCAATCCTGTTGTATATCTTGGCAAGTAAAAATCTCCTACTGGAATAGCCTGTTGTCCAGAAATACCCCAACCTAAACGTAGTTTTAAATCCGATAATAACTTGCTATCTTTGAAAAAATCTTCTTTTATCTTCCATGCAAATGCTGCGGATGGAAAATTACCCCAACGGTTCTCTTCGGAAAAACGTGAGGTCCCGTCTCTTCTCATTGCAAGAGTGATTAAATATTTATCTTTAAATCCAATATTTGTTCTCGCAAAATATCCGATTAACACTTCGTCTGGACTTGCAGGAAAGCTTTCGACTGCTGTTGGATTATTTCTATTTCCACTCCTAAAACCACTATATTGAAACTTTTGATACGAATATCCAGCAGTTGCCTCTACGTTTGTACTACCAAACTTTTTATTATAAACAAAATAAGCATCTAATAATTTATTTCTTCTTGTGTCTTTGTCCTCAATATTTGTTCCAATGAAGTTGTTATTTAGAATTTCACTAGTACCTATCCCTGATGTTCCTTTGTTAATTCGTCTAACCCCATTTGACTCATCAAAACCTAAATTTACAACAGCGCGTAGAGCTGGGAAAAAATGAAATTTATAATCGATTTCAAAATTTCCTAAAAACCTATTATTAACACCTCTATCGTTTGTTTGTAACAAATCAGCAACAGGATTTCTAGGTGATTGTGCTGCAAGCCCCGTAGGATCAGATGGGTTTTCATATTCAAAAAAACCACTAAAATTGTTGCTATACAGATTATATATAGGTTTAGTTGGATCAAAACGAATAGCAGTTCCTTCAACTCCATTTGCAAAACGATTACGTTCATTACTATACAATGCCGAAACATTTAATTTTAAATGATCATCTAAAAATCTTGGATTTAAAGCAAGAGATACATTATTTCTTGTAAACTCGTTAGTTAATCTAAGCCCTTCTTGATAAGTATTGTTAATCGTTAACTTAGATGGAATTCTATTAAACAACTGTCCTCTAATAGATAAATTGTTATCAACATAATCAGTTCTTCTGTAAATAGCATCTTGCCAATTGGTATTGTAAATTTCTTGAGCTTCGTTTTGAGGTGTTGATGGATTATCTACAATGTTTGGATTTATCAATCCTAATTCGCCAAAACGGGTTGGGTGAAATTGTTGAATGAACGCAGAATATTGATTAGAATTCATCACATCTAATTGATTCAAAATTTTCCCAGAACCGTATTGAAAATTGTAATCAACAGATAGTTTTTTTCCTCCTCGTTTTGTTGTAATAATGATTACACCATTGGCAGCTCTAGCGCCATAAATCGCTGAAGCAGAAGCATCTTTCAAAACGTTGAAACTTTCTATATCGTTTGGATTCAATGAAGCTAAAATTGAAGTAGCTCCTACATTGGAATCGTTAGTAATAGGCAGTCCATCTATTACAATTAAAGGATCGTTAGAAGCACTCAAAGACGAACCACCTCTAATTCTGATTTGGCTACCACTACCTGGCGCACCACCACCTGTATTGATAGTTACTCCTGCAATTCGACCTGAAAGTAAATTTTCCGCAGTTACGTTAGCACCTTTATTAAAATCTTTTGAAGATAATTGTGTAACAGATCCTGTTGCATCTTTCTTCTTAACCGTACCGTACCCCACTTGAACCACCACTTCCTGAAGTTGGTTAGCGCTTTCGTTCAGGCTGATGTTGATAGATTTCTGACCTGAAAAATTTGCCGTTTGGGCATCATAACCAATAAAAGAAAAGACTACGTTGTCTCCACTTTTAAGGCCTCC
>JANLVQ010000199.1:0-3397 GCA_031364085.1 Chitinophagaceae bacterium | reverse complement strand
ATTGAAGCGTAGTTTTCAATGATTCCATTATGTATTAAAGTTAAATTTCCATCATTGCTTACATGTGGGTGAGCATTTCTATCATTAGGTTCTCCATGAGTTGCCCAACGAGTATGACCAATTCCTATGTTTGCTTGTAATTCTTTACCTAAAATACTTTCTTCTAAATCTGCAACTTTTCCTTTCTTTTTGTACAACATTAAATCATCCTTGATTAAAGCAATGCCAGCACTATCGTAACCTCGGTATTCCAATCTCTTTAATCCTTTAATTATTACAGGAAATGCTTCTCTATGACCAATATATCCAACAATACCACACATAAATTTTAATTTTTAATTCTGCAATATTATTTAATTTGGCTCATTAAAAATTGTTATATTCTTTATATGGAAGATTTTGAATTATATTTTGAAAATGATTTGATACTTGAAAATGATTTTGTACTATTAAGACCTTTAGTGGAGAAGGATTTTGAAAATTTATTATCTTTTAGTTTAAATGAACCTGAAATTTGGAAATATTCATTAGTAAGTGCTGATGGGTCAGAAAATTTAAAAAATTACATCACAATTGCATTAAAAGCTAAACAGACTAAAACAGAATATCCATTTATTGTGTATGACAAAATTAAAGAAGCATACGCAGGAAGCACGAGATTCTATGATATAAATTTCCCTTTTAAAACAACACAATTAGGTTACACTTGGTATGGTAATGATTTTCGAGGAACTCATGTAAATAAAAATTGTAAATATTTATTGTTTGAATTTGTTTTTGAAAAATTATTATTTGAAAGATTAGAGCTAAGAGCAGATAATTTAAATGAACGCAGTATTGCTGCCATGAAATCTATTGGATGTAGAATTGATGGAATTTTAAGATCTAATATGCCAACTCGAAATCCTTCAATTCGAAGAGATAGTATTGTTTTAAGTGTTTTAAAAGACGAATGGTTTGAATCTATTAAGTTTAATTTATTAGCACAGCTTAAAAAATACAATACAAACATCTTATAATTAATATTATGTTAAGTACAAATTTGAATGTTAATAGAATAAACAATTAATAATTTAATGCACATCTTCTTACCCATAAAAAATAATTAAACTATTTTCGTTCAACACTAATATACAAAAATGGCAATTTTAAAATTTAGAGCTTATTTAGAAGAAGATGATTCTGTGTATAGAGATATTGCAGTGAAGCATACGCATAATTTTTATGATTTGTTTCTTCAAATAATGAAAGCATTTGAATTTGACCAAAAACATCGAGCTACTTTTTATAGAAGTAACGATAAATGGTTAAGAGGCCGTGAAATTTCGATAGAAAAATATGATAAAACATATGTAATTGACCCACTGTTTATGCAAGAAACCACAATTGGTTCAGAAATAAAAGATACCAACGAGCGTTTTATATTAGAATATGATTTTGAAAAACAATGGATTTTCTTAATTGAACTCATCAATATAAATAAAGAAGAAGATCCAAGATTAAATTATCCAGCAATAACACGCTCTGAAGGAATTGGCCCTACACAATATGGAGCTAAAAGTGTTTTAGGTGATCGTTTTGCTGATATTGAAGAAAAATACGATTTAAAAGAAACTTTAGATGGTTTTGGGGAAGAAGGCGAAATTACTCCTAATCCTACTAAAGATTAATTCAACTTTACAACTTTTGCTGATTTTATTTCATTTGTATAAACTAAAATTATAGTATAAATACTTGATTTTAAATTTAATGTATTTATTATCTCGTCTTTATTAGCAGTTTGATTATATAGCTTTTCAAATACTTTTTTTCCTAAAACATCATACATAATTATAGCTTTAAGGTTTACTGGTGCAGCTAAATGCTGAACATTAATCTGTTTTATAAAAGGATTTGGGTAAATAGCAAACCCAAGAGTTTTTGTATCGGGTGCTATATATTTTGTATATATTCTAATATTATCCAAGTAAAAATTATTACCAAAATGATTGATATTTCTAAAACGAAATTGGGTTTGATCTCCTATTTTAAAAAAGTTTGGAATAAATAATGAATCAGTTTTCCATTCAGATTGTGTTGGAAAATATTCTTTGTCGTAAGTATTGGTTTGATTAATAGTTTGTAATTCTTTCCCTCCTTTTTTCCAAATGGTATTCCACGTTAAGCCACAATTTTTTGAAATGGATATTTCTACACTATCAAATGAGTATTTTAAACTGTCAGGGTGTAATCTGGTGGCATGAGCATAATCGAAAATTAAAAAAGCACTATCCATATTTCTATCAACACTATAAATTGGAGAAATAAAATCATCATTTTTTCCTTTATCAGCGTACAAATAGTTTTTCATCACTATACTTGAACTACTCCCCTTGCCATATAGGTTTGATTTTGCCCAGGTTATATCATCTAGTGGATTTTGTAAAATATACCAATTTTTTGTGGGGAAAATATTTTCTTCAAAACCAAGATTTATTGGCAATTGTTCACTTGATTTTATTACAATATTTTTTGAAGTTGAATTATTCAAAACAAAATCATCCTGAATATTATTAACTGTAAGAATTTTGATATTGAAAATGTGTGTGCCTTCGGTTGAACTGACCAAATTCAGCACAATAATTTTTGTTTCATCTTTCTTAATTAAGCCATTCCAATTTGTTGTTACAGCATGCTGTCCATCTATATCATATTGAAAACTTAAATTATAAATATCATTATTACCCAAATTTTTTACCACTATTTCTGGGGTAAGTGCATTATTGCAAATAGGTAAATCGGGCTGATTGATAGTTACAATTGCTGCATCAAGTTTGTATCTTTTATTTAAACTAATATTATCTACAAAAATGTTATTGCCCTTGCCATTTACAGACCTAAAAGCAAATTTTATCTTTTCTGAATTTTTATAAGCACCCAAATCTATTGTTTGTTGTTTCCATTTATTAATTCCGAATGGATAAAATGCAGAATCAACAGTACTTGAAACAGTTGCTAAACTCACCCCTCCTTTTTTCCATACACTTGAATAAGAAAATCCACAATCTGTAGAAATTAAAAGTTCAAGACTATCTGCAATCGCATTTCCAGTATTTCGATATTGATAGGCATACCAAAAAGTAAATTTTAAAGAATCTGAATTTTGAACTCGATAAACCGGGCTAGTCAAATAATCAACTGCACCTAATAAAGTATTGTATTGATAATTAAACATGCACATACTAAATAAATCTCCAGCTCCAGTATTTGCAGTATCTCCAGCTGTATGATACCAACTTAAATCATTATCAGGATTTATTACATTCCAAGATTGTGTAGGAAAATATGGAGGGTAATTAAAATTTTCAGAAAGCACTCCACTCCCATTTATGGTTACATCATCTACAACTGTAGCTGC
>JANLVQ010000185.1:0-14109 GCA_031364085.1 Chitinophagaceae bacterium | reverse complement strand
AAATAAATTCTCAACAAATATCTATACTAATAATTAGTTTTGAAAAATGTACTTTGATGTTTTTTCTTTCAAGAAATTTTTAAGTGATTTTAAAGAGTCAACCACACTTTTTGAAGAGAAAGTTTCATTGTATGCAGCCATCATCATCCCATTATCCTTACCCACAACATATACATGGGCAATACCATTACATTTAACAGATAAAGTTCAAGTTGGTATAAGAGTAGAAGTACAATTAAAGAATAAAAAATATGCTGGTATTATTAAAACACTTTTTACAGAAAAACCAGCAACATTTAAACCCAAGGAAATATTAAGCATTATAGATGATGAACCCATTATTCATCCCAACCAAATTCAATTGTGGTGCTGGATTGCAGATTATTATATGTGCAATGATGGTGATGTTATGCAAGCTGCTGTGCCTGCCAATCTTAAACTCAATAGTGAAACTATTTTAATTTGGAATGATGATAATGATTATGACTTAAATGATGCATCACTCTTTTCTGATAATGAATATTTGATTGCAGAGGCTCTAGAAATTAAAAAAGAACTGAAGTTGAGTGAGGTTCATCAATTATTAAACACAACAAATGTTTACTTGGTAATTAAAAAACTACTTGAGAAAAAAGTTTGTTATGTATGGGAGGAATTGAAGGAAAAATACAAATCGAAAAAAGAAATTTTTATTTCATTAGCTGAGCAATTTAATAATGAAGATGAATTAAGTGAACTCTTAAATAATTGGAAAAGAGCACCCAAGCAAATGGAATTGCTTTTAGCTTATTTACATTTAGAAAAAAAAGATGGAGAAGTTACACAGAGTGAATTATTAAAAAAAGCCAATGCATCAACTGCACAGTTAAAAGGATTAATTGAAAAAAATATTTTAATTGCAGAAAAAAGAGAGGTAAATAGAATAAATCAAATACCAAAAGAAGTATCAATAGATTTTAGTTTAACACCCAATCAACAAATTGCATTAACAAGCATTGAAAATAATTTTGTAGAAAAAAATGTTTGTCTATTACATGGTATCACATCAAGTGGTAAAACATTAATCTACATCAAACTTATAGAGCATTATATAAAAAATAATGAGCAAGTTTTATACTTATTACCTGAAATTGCTTTAACCACTCAAATTATAAGAAGATTACAAAAACATTTTGGTGGCAACATTGCTATTTATCATTCAAAATTTAATTCTAACGAAAGAGTTGAAATTTGGAACAAAGTAAAAACTGGTGAAACAAAAGTTATACTCGGTGCAAGAAGTGCCATCTTTCTTCCATTCAATAATTTAAAATTAATTATTGTAGATGAAGAACATGATGCTAGTTATAAACAACAAGATCCAGCACCAAGATACAATGCAAGAGATGTTGCCATTTATTATGCATTGTTATTAAAAGCAAAAGTTTTATTAGGCAGTGCTACACCAAGTATAGAATCTTATTACAATTGTTTACAAAATAAATATGCATTAGTTGAGCTGCACGAAAGATTTGGATTTGGAGAATTACCCACTATTGAAATTGTGGATTTAAAAACTATTGAAACAAAAGAAAAAGGAAAAATTCCCTTATCTCCTCAACTTATAAAAGCATTACAAGAAACTATCGACCAAAAAAAACAAGCCATACTTTTTCAAAATAGAAGAGGTTATTCGCCTTATATTATTTGTAAAACCTGTGGTTGGATTCCTCAATGTAATCATTGCGATGTTACCTTAACATATCATAAATCAAAAAACAAACTCAATTGTCATTATTGTGGTAGCACTTATCCAATTATTAATACTTGTATTGCATGTGGCAATCATGAATTTGTTTTCAAAAATTTTGGCACAGAAAAATTAGAAGAATTGGTTGCCGAAAATTTACCCCATGCAAAAATTGCAAGAATGGATTGGGATACTGTTAGAGGTAAAAATGAACATGATAACTTAATTAAATTATTTGAACAAGGAAGAGTAGATGTTTTGGTTGGAACTCAAATGGTGGTGAAAGGATTAGATTTTGAAAATGTAAATTTAGTAGGTATTGTAGATGCCGATGGCATTTTAAATTTTACTGATTTTAGAGTGAATGAAAGGGCATTTCAACTAATGGAACAAGTAAGTGGCAGAGCAGGAAGAAAGGATGGTATAGGAAAAGTTTTGGTTCAAGTAACTAATACCGCACATCCAGTTTTACACTTTGTTAAAACACACGATTATAAAAAAATGTTTCAGTATGAAATTGAAACCAGAAAATCATATCGCTATCCCCCTTTTTATAGAATTATCAATATCATCTTAAAACATAAAAAAAATAATATTGCTGAAGAAGCTGCCAATATTATGTTGAAGGGTTTGCAAACTAATTTCAAACTGTTTATTAATGGACCAGCACAACCACCAGTTGATAGAATTAGAAATCAATATTTATGGGAGTTGCAAATAAAATTACCAAAAGATAAAAATTGGACAGAGCAGTGTAAAAGAGAAATTCAACAACAAATTTCAATTATACAAAACCATGCAAACTATAAAAGAGTAAGTATTGTTATTGATGTAGACCCGGTGTAAAATTTATTCTTCTTTTTTTTCAGTATTAATTTGCTTAAATAATTCTTCCATTTTAAACACATAATCTAAAGTATCATCAATATAGTAATGAATAACAGGCATTCTGCGTAATTGTTTGCCCACTTTTGCGGTGAGCTCTTTTTTAATTTCCCAAGCTCTATTTTCAATTTGTTTTAAAGTTGCTGCTACATTTTCTATTTGAAATAAACTTAAATATATTCTAGCTTCTAATAAATCTGGTGTAACTTTTATCGATGAAATAGATACCATTCCTCCATTCATCATATTCAAACCAAGTTTTGTGAATATGCTGTTCATTTCTTCAGATAAAACTGCTGCAACTTGTTTTTGTCTTTTCCCTTCTTCCATAATAACTGTATTGGCAGCAAAAATAGTTACTTTTGCATGGTTAAACTCATAGAGCAGTTATTCAATAGAAAATATGTCGAAGCAAAATATCAGAAATCTTTCACTTGTAGAGATAGAGAATTATTTCAATCAGCAACAACAGCCAAAATACAGGGCAAAACAATTGTATGAATGGATTTGGCAAAAACATGCCACAAGTTTTGATGCAATGACAAATTTGGGTAAAGAATTAAAGTATGCTTTAAAAAACGATTTTGATTTATTACCATTAAGTATAGATGCAACACAGTTTAGTGAAGATGGTACCATTAAAAGTAGATTTAAAACTTTTGATGATTATTTAATTGAAGGCGTTTTGATACCAACAGAAGAAAGAAAAACTGCTTGTGTATCCTCTCAAGTGGGTTGTAGTTTAAGTTGTAAATTTTGTGCAACAGGCAAAATGGATAGAAAAAGAAATTTAACTTTTGATGAAATATTTGATCAAGTGGCTTTAATTAATCAGCAAAGTTTATCCTCATACAATCAAAAGCTAACCAATATTGTTTTTATGGGTATGGGCGAGCCATTAATGAATTATACAGGTGTTTTAAAATCTATTGAAAGAATTACAGCACCTGATGGATTGGCTATGAGTGCTAAAAGAATTACCGTTTCTACAGCTGGTGTTGCCAAACAAATAAAAATGTTAGGCGATGATCAAGTAAAATTCAAACTAGCACTTTCATTACATGCAGCCAATGATAAAAAGCGTAATGAAATTATGCCAATAAATGAAAGTAATAATATTAAATCATTAATTGAAGCTTTAAATTATTATTATAAACAAACTGGCAATAAAGTAACTTTTGAATATATTCTGTTCAAAAATTTTAATGACTCTTTGAAAGATGCTGATGAGTTAGTGAAATTGTATAGACAAGTGCCAACAGACCTAGTAAATATTATAGAATATAACCCCATAGATGGTTTTGATTTTGTAAAACCAGATGAAGATGTTACTGAACAGTTCATGAATTATTTAGAGAAGAACAGAGTAAATTCGAGATTAAGAAAAAGCAGAGGCAAAGATATTGATGCAGCTTGTGGTCAGTTAGCAAATAAAGATTAAAATTCTATTGGGCTTACAAATTCAATTTGTTTATTCTTTTTTTCGAAAGGACTATTATCAAAATCTTTTTTATAAGAAATACCAATACCTTGTCTGTTTCTTCTTCCCAAGGAATTGCCACTAATATCTAAACTATTTTTGCTAAATACTAATAACACTAAATTTTTATCATTAGTTAAGCTCCATTCAACATTCCAATCTGGTAACCATTGAAAGTTTCCACTTTGTGCAGATGATCGAAGATTGATATCGAAATCACTACCAAATGTGAATCTTATTTTATCGCTAAAAAAGCTTTTTCCAATTTTAAATTTCAAATTATATCTATCGAACTGAGATGCATTGATATTTCCTTGAGAAAATAAATCGTTACTACTATACACATTCGATGATAAATCGAAAGCTAAACTTTTATCATTGGTAATTTTATATAACAAATTTGTAAAACTCTTATTAATTTGTTTTGTAATGATGGCTGAAATACTATTTACACCAATTGAGGTAAAGTTGGTTTGTTCAACACTAGCATCGCCATAAGGAGCAAATGAATTAAACACAATTAAATAAGTAACTTGTTTCAGCATTTCATTTTCATCACTTTCAATTTTTCTTCTAAACCTATCAAAAACATCATCATTTTTTATAGGGCTATTTTGAGGAAAATCGAATCTAAATTTAATATCGGGCTGCATTAATTTGCCAGATAAAGTAGCAATTACATAAACATCATCTCTATAATTTTTACTCGAATTATTAAAAGATGCTTGTGTATTTCCAATTAATTCTTTGATGCTAATATTTCTTGCTTCAAACATGGCATCAATATGTACATTAGCATCATAAGGGCTTCCACTCCATTCAATATAATTATTATCGCCTTTTTTTAGAATAAATGGTTTACGTATTAGAGATTGAAAATTGAAATCGTAACTACCTTCTTCAATGTTATACTTTCCTCTAATATCTAAATCTTCGGTTGTACCAACTTTAATTTTTATTCTACCATTACCTTTAGCTTTAATTACATCACCAGTTAATTCATCTAAAATAACTTCAAAATCTACTTTATTGTTGGCAATTAAATCTAAACCTACACTTACATTAAAATTACTTCGCTTTTTAACTTCAGTCATTTCAACCCCAATAGGTCTAAATACTATAAAATTAGCATCACTAGTTTCTCTGTTATTCGAATTGGGTATAGTAAAATGAGATGCCTCATTAACTTCACTAGTTATAGTCATTCTACAATTATCTTCAGGACCTTTAAATGCAAAAGTTGCTTTGCCAATTGCATTACCATAAAATAAACTATTATCACTAAAAGTTGTATTAATTAATAATAATTTGTTTGTAGCTAAATCAAAATCAAAAGTGAGTTTTTTAAAATTCTTTTCATAAAGTTTACCCCTAACAGTTCCAGTATTATTTAAAGTATCCCGTATAATAAACTCACCAAAATTAATTCCATCATTTTCAAATGAAATGATTGCAGAATCTATGAAATATTTTACTTGAGTGTAATTAACTTTAAGACTAGCTTTATTTAGATTTATTTTTCCTAATAAATCTAATGCATTTGGCTTTCCTGAAATATTTAAACTACCGGTTGCATAGCCTTTTAAATTAGAAAACACATCATTTCCTACTAATTTTTGAACCAAATCAATCCTTGAATTATTTAAAATTAAAACAGTGTTAATAGAATTATTAGCATCTTTTTTTAAATCAATTAAAGCATCTAATGTAAAATTATAATCTGTATTTGGGGAATTGACATTTGCACTAATAAAACCAGTTTTGCTGTTGTAATTTGATTTGATATAAGCCACTCCAATAGAATCTGCATCTATTCTAAATTGATCAATTTTTAAGTTGGCGAATGCATTTAATTTTCCGAAAATATCATCAACATGAATATTGCCGTTGGTAATACCTTCTATTTTTAAATATTTTAAGAATAGTGAAGTTAAATCGCCAGCAACAACATTTTTTAAATTAATATCTAAGCTGTTTGTATTACCTCCTTCGTCTGGTGAGGTTTCGATTGAAATTTCTTGAAATCCTTGTAAGAATTTTACTTTTTTAGCTTCAGTTAAATTTTTGGTCAAATTAATTTCACCTTCTTTATCCAAATTCCATTTTTTATTATTTAATACAAATGAGGATGGATTAAATTTAATTCTTATTCCTGTAGTAGAGGTTTCTACAATTGCATTTAAGTCGGCATCATTGAGCGTATTGTTAGCACTTGTTTTGAGTGAAACCCGAGAAACATCGTGATGCGATGCAATAGAAATTCTTGAATTAGGAAAGTTTAAACTATCGCTAACTTTAAAATTATTCAGATTGCCAGTTAAACTTAAAGTATCAATATTTCCAATACCTTTTAAAGAAACACCAGTAGCCTCTAAATTATTATATCTACCGTATGGCATTAAAAAGTCGATATTAAATTTACTTGCTTTAGTATCAATTACACCTGTTAAATGTGCATCGTTAAAGCCTTTTATTTTTTTATCGAACAATTGCAAATAGGGTTCAACAAATCTTGTAGATAGATCAAATTTAAATTTCTGATTTTTAATATTTGCTTTTGGTGCAGCAATATATGCAGAGTAATAATTATGCAAAAAATATTGAAAGGCATTGGGTAAATCTAAAATTTTAAAATCGCCATACACATTTGCAGAAAAATCGTTAGAAGCTAAATGCAAAAACTTAGTTGAATCGTAGTATTCTGATGAAATATTTAATGAGTCGAATTTTATTTCAGCTTTATTATTTCGTATTGAAGCATTCAAAAATTTTGCAGAACCTAAAAAATTATCAATATTAGTACCAGTAAAATTAATATCTAGTAAACCAATTAAGCTTAAATCATCTTTCGAAAAATTAAGAGCTTTTAAATTCGACTTTTTTAAATCTGCCAATATATTAAACTGAGGTAATGCTTTTGAAAAATCCGCTTCGGCGTTACCAATAAAATCAAAATTAGTATCATTAATTTTTACCTCTCCACTGAAATATTTATTTTGAAAAGTACCATTTGTTATAATATTTTTATATGCATATCCATTGTACTCAAAAGTTTTAAAAGATCCATCTAATTTGGTTTTTAATTTATTTGTATTCAAACTATATCCATCAAATTTTCCATCAAACTCAATAATACCAAGTTGTTTTTCGTTCAAAAATTTTCCTAAATTGAACCCAGTTAAATTCATAGTACCATTATATGTTGCTTCTTTTTTTACTGGAAGTTTCATATTTATGTTTGATGAAATACTGCCTAAAGCAGTTGATATTGTACTGGTAGTAATAAAATCGCTTGTTGTACCATTAAAATTTCCATTAAATAAAATTGTACCTAAAGCTGTAAGATTAGGTGATTGTACATTTTTTAAAGATGGAATAATTGCACTTAAATCTTTATGGTTTGTTCTAATATTCCCATTTTTAAAGCCAATAAATGTTTTATCAATATCAGGTAACCCTTGCATGGTTAAATCACCAGATATTGTAGTGCCATTATTCTTTTCTTTAGCATATAATTTATTAAACTTAAAATTAGAAACTGTTCCATAAAAACTTCCATCTAATTGCAACTCCTTTTTCCAGGTTTTTAGATCTGTTGAAAAGAAAGCAATATCATCGCTATTTATAAAAGAATTTTTAAACCTAGCCTGCATCGTAACATTGGTAGCATATTCTGCAAAATCATCATCAAAATTATTAAACTTCATAGCGTAATAATTAGTGAGGCGACTTTTATTTGTAACTAAATCTAAGTGGGCTAATTCCAAAATTTTTGGTGTCCATTTCAAGTGGGCTTTTAATTGTTTTACTAAAAGTCCACTTCTTTCAACAGCATTAATATTAACTACAGACTTTAATGTATCTCCATGTGCTTTAAAATCATCTAAATCAATATTAAGTTTGGTTAACCAAATATGTGATCCATCAAAACCTTCTAAAGGCTTTTCAAAATCATTATTAATTTGAAGAGTTCCATTTTTAATGCCGAATTGCTTAACATTTAATTGTAACAGATATTCTGGTATTGAATTATCAACTGGAGGAAATATATAGTTTACTGGTCTGTTGCCATTGAATTTTTGAATATCCACAAATGGTTCTGTGATTTGTATATTATCAATTTCAAAAATATTTTTATCAAAATTTAGTTGATGAGTTTCAACTAATAAATCTTTTAATTTTATAGTCAAAAATTCTCCACGCCAAGCATCATTTTTTAAGATTTTGATATTTTTAAATTCAACTTTTTTAATTTGAAAATTTGAATTAGCTTTTTTTGTAGATGGATTTTTTGATGCAAAATGATCAATAATATATTGATAGTTCCAAACACTATCTGTTCTATTTACTTTTATTAAAGCATCACTAATGCTAAAATATTTTAGTTCAATATTTTTTTTGAAAAAGAACCAATCTGTAATGTTTACACTAACGCTTTCAGCTTGTAAAACAGTATCTTGTTTTTTATCAAGTATTAGAATTTTGTTTAAATTAGCCTTATTAAAAAAATTAAAACTTACACTTTTAATTTCAACTCTCGAACCTAAATCTTTCGATAGTTTATTTGTTGCAATATTTACAAGCCAATTTTGTACAATAGCAGTTTGCAATGCAAATGAAAGAACGGTGATAAGAACCACCATTACCAACAATACTTTTCCTAATATTTTTAAAGACTTCTTCAGTATTTATTAATTGATTTACAAAACTAGGTTCATTTACCAAAAATTAAAGTTTTGAAAACTTTTAAAATGTTAAGATTTTTACATAAAACTCTTAATATGAAGTATTAATCTCATTACTCAGTATAAAAGTATAAAAAAAACTCAATTATTAAAATTATACTAAGTTTGCCTTCCTCGAAATTAATTTTTATGAGAAAAGAAAAGGAAGAAGATTTTGAACTAAACTTAACTGGAGAAGAAACCCCTGGTAGTGGTGAAGTAAAACCAAAATGGTACAATAGAATTAGAAAGGGTATAACTACATCCACTGCAGATAAAAAAGAAACCAGAGAGGGTTTATGGAACAAATGCCCAGAATGCAACTTCATTACAACTACTTCAGATTTAAAAGAAAATTTATTTATTTGTGCCAAGTGTAATTACCATCATAGAATTGGTTCAATTGAATATTTCAATATACTTTTTGATAACAATGAATACGAAATTTTGTTTGATGAAATAAGAAGTAAAGATTATTTGAATTTTACCGATTTAAAAAATTATCAAAAAAGGTTAGATGAAATTCATGCTAAAAGTGATTTAAAAGATTCCATGCGAGTTGGAGTAGGTAAAGCAAATGGTGAAAAAATGGTAATTGCTTGTATGGATTTTGAATTTATTGGTGGTAGTTTAGGAAGTGTAATGGGAGAAAAATTTAGCAGAGCAGTTGATTACTGCATTAAACATAAATTACCCTTTATTGTAATTAGCAAAAGTGGCGGGGCTCGTATGATGGAAAGTGCTTTTAGTTTAATGCAATTAGCAAAAACTAGTGGTAAATTATCTCAGCTTAGCGATGCTAAGCTGCCTTATATTTCTATTTTAACAGACCCAACTTTTGGGGGTATTTCTGCAAGCTTTGGAATGCTTGGCGATTTAAACATTGCTGAACCTGGTGCTCTTATTGGTTTTGCTGGACCTCGTGTTATTAAAGAAACCATTAAAAAAGATTTACCTGAAGGTTTTCAAAGAAGTGAATTTTTATTAGAACATGGTTTTTTAGATTTTATTATTGACAGAAAAAATATGAAAGCTAAATTGGCTCAGCTGATTGTGTTGTTTAGAAGCTAAATATGATATGAGTCAAGAATTTAACAATAGGCAAGCTTTTTACAATTATTTCATTGAACAAAAATTTGAATCTGGCATTGTTTTACTAGGCACTGAAGTTAAAAGTATAAGAGAGGGTAAACTCAGTTTTAATGATGCATTCTGCATTTTAGATAATAATGAAATTTGGCTTAGAGGTTTATATATTGCTGAATATAAACTGGGTACTACTAACAATCATATTGCTGTTCATGATAGAAAGCTTTTACTAAAAAGAAGAGAAATTGGTAAACTACAAGCAGCTACAAAAGAAAAAGGTTTAACCATCATTCCACTTAAAATTTTTATAAATGAGAAGAATTTAGTGAAAGTTGAAATTGGTGTTGCCAAAGGAAAAAAATTATACGATAAAAGAGAAACCATAAAGAAAAAAGATACAGATAGAGAAATGAAAAGATTTTTGAAATAAAATACTCAACTTACTTTTCAAAAAATTCAATATTCACATCCTCAAGTGTTCCATTATCCATAGCTGCAAAAAGACTCAATACATCTGTTTCTAATCTTTCAAAAATTAATTTAGCAACCTTGTCATCAATAACAAATTGATAATTTATTAATTCAAAAAATTCATCTTTTCGAATAATATTACAACACAAAAATCCTGAAATTAAAAATGACTTGGTCAACAAACCATTTAATGTTGGTGTTATAATTTTTTGTTCTATTTGTTGAATATCATTTGAAGAAATATCATTTAATATTTTGAAAGCATTTCCATTTGTTAAGATTACTATTTGCTCAATTTTATCAACTTCAAATTCAGTAGATTTATTTTTTGAAAGAGGAATATTATTTTCTATAATAAAATTGTTTAGAGAATTTACATTAGTCAAGAATTCAACTGTTTCACTTGATGCTCCTATAATTATTACCCTTTTTAAAAGAGGATTATTTTTTAATTTATTATAAAGTCCATTTGCTAATCCATCAACATTTGCAATAACTACAACATCAGTTTTTTGTTCAACACAAAAATATACAATTCCATTTTCATCATTTAATGCAATCTTCAGAATCGGCTCCAATGCCTGATTTTCATCAATTGCAGGAATAGCGAAATGCTTATCGTAATGATGACTCAGTTTCAGTTTATTTCCTAAATTTCTTGCAAATAATCCATCCCCTAAAATTAAAATATTCATAATAATTAATTGCTGTCAAAAGTAAATATGAAATATGAATTGATAGTTTAAGATTTATCCCTATTTTGGCATCTTAAATTAATTAATCAAAACTGTTTTATGAATCAAACTGCAACAACAAAAACAAAACACCCAAGAGGCTTATATGTGTTATTTTTTACAGAAATGTGGGAGCGTTTTGGTTTTTATTTAATGATTGGTATATTACCTCTTTTTCTAAGAGCTACAGATAAAGGGGGTAAAGGAATGGATAATGCTTTATCTATTGATATAGTGGGCACCTATGTAGCTTTAGTTTATTTAACTCCTTTTATAGGGGGATTACTTGCAGATAGATATTTAGGTTATAGAAAATCTATATTTATCGGTGGTAGTTTAATGGCATTGGGATATTTATTATTGGGTATTAATGGAAGTAATATGCTATTGTACCTTGCATTAGCTTGTGTAATTGTTGGCAATGGTTTTTTTAAACCCAATATCAGTACACTTTTAGGAAATGTTTATAATAAAGAAGAATTAAAACCTCTAAAAGATGTTGCTTACAATGTTTTTTATATGGGGGTAAATATTGGTGCCTTCTTTTGCAATTTTGTTGCTTCTTATTTAAGAATTAAATATGATTGGGGCTATGCTTTTATGGCTGCTGGTGTAGGAATGATTATTGGTTTAATTTGGTTTGCATTTGGTCAAAAACATGTTAAACATGCTGATATTATTAAACCTGTTCAAAAAGAAGATATGCCAATGACAACAATTGTTTCTTCTGTTTTTTTACCTGCCCTTATTGCAGGTGCAATTGGTTGGTTTATTCCTGGAAATATTATTGGAAGCGATAGTAATGATGCCTTCATTTTTGCTTGTGTTCCTATCATTATTTTTTACGCCAATATTTGGAAAAGATGTACTGGCTTTGATAAAAAAAGAATGAGTACACTATTTATTTTGTTTGGGGTTGCCATAATTTTCTGGAATATATATAATCAAAACTCAACAGCATTAACCATTTGGGCAGAAACCTATAGTGATAGACAAGCTCCAAAAGCTGTAGAACCTATATTAAAACCTTTTGGTTTTTTAGAAACCGTAAGTACCAATCCAATTGAAACTCCAAAAATTGATGACCAATTTAGAACAACTTTAGGACCCGATAAAAAAGTAATAACAGAAATGGGGGTTAATCCATATTTTAAAAATATTCCTAAAGAGCAATGGCCATCACCAAAGCAAGATTTAAAATTAGTTTCTACCGAAATTTATCAATCCATGAACCCTTTTTGGATCATCATTCTAACACCAATTATTGTTGGATTTTTTGGATGGATGCAAGCAAGAAAAAAAGAACTTTCAACACCAAGTAAATTTGCTTGGGGTACTATTATTGCAGGTTTAAGTTCACTCGTAATGGTATTAGCATGTTTAAGTACAGACATTTATCACGACAAAGTTTCATCTGCTTGGATTTTTGCAAGCTATGGTGTATTTACTATTAGTGAACTTTTTATGAGCCCTGTTGGATTATCATTAGTATCGAAAGTTTCACCAAAAAGATTTACAGCATTAATGATGGGTGGTTGGTTTATCACTACATCTCTAGGTGGAAAAATTTCTGGTATCCTTGCTGGCTTCTGGGATAAGTTTGATAATAAAGAAGTATTTTTTGGAATTAGCTTTGTAGCTGCAGTAGTTGCAGGGATTTTAATTTTTCCACTTTGTAAAAAATTAAATGAAGTTGTGATTAAAGCAACTGCTAGTGAAGATTAATCATTTCGCCAAAATAAAAAATAAAAGTAGCAACCTAGTCGGTTGCTACTTTTATTTGTATAACTAATATATTTGAGAACAAATTAAAACTTATGAGCAAACAAAATTTTCAGCCTTATGTTTCTAATGATAGTAACATGAAGGAATTTACTTTAAAAGCAATTGTTGTAGGATCTTTATTTGGAGTAATTTTTGGAGCAGCAACTGTTTATTTAGCACTAAAAGCAGGGCTTACAGTTTCTGCATCAATACCCATTGCAGTAATGAGTATTTTATTAGGAAAATTATTTTTAAAAACCACCATACTTGAAAATAATATTATACAAACAACAGGCTCTGCAAGCGAAAGTATTGCAGCTGGTGTTGTGTTTACTTTACCTGGATTTTTATTTTTATCGAACCCAGATAGTGCAAACTTTTTTAATTATTTTACAATATTAACGTTAGCCATTTTTGGAGGAATATTAGGTACGCTAATGATGATTCCCTTGAGAAAAGCCTTAATTGTAAATGAACATGAAACTTTACCATACCCTGAAGGAACAGCATGTGCAAGTGTTTTAAAGGCTGGTGAAAAAGGAGGAAGTTTAGCATTAACAGCACTTAAAGGTGTTTGTTTTGCATTTGTATATGCCACATTTCAAAAAATATTTCATGTAATTGCTGAAACACCTGCTTTTGCAACTAAACAAGTTCAAAAGTTTTTTCCTTCAGCTAAAATTAGTGGTGAAATAACACCAGAATATTTAGGCGTTGGATATATTATTGGTCCAAAAATCGCTGGCGTTTTAGTTGCAGGTGGATTTTTAAGTTGGTTTGTTTTTATACCATTATTAGCTTCTTTAGTACCAGCAGATGTAATTGCATTGCAACTGGTAAAATTGGGTTATTTAGCAGATATTTCTAAAGATGGTGGGCCAGGTGGTTGGTCTGCTGCAACTCATACTTTTGGAGATTATTCAACTGCTATTTATAGAGCATACATTCGACAAATTGGTGCAGGTGCCGTTGCAGCTGGGGGTTTCATTACTTTGTTTAAAACAATACCTACTATTATTTCTTCTTTTAAAGGAAGTATTGGATCATTAAAAGATGAAAAAAATAATTTAAAAGTAGTAGCAAGAACTGAAAGAGATCTGTCTCTTAAAATTGTTGCAATCGGTAGTGTTTTATTAATATTATTAATGACAATTTTACCCAATATTCCAGGTGATAATATTGGAAGCAAATTATTAATAGGATTATTGGTTGTAGTTTTTGGTGCTTTTTTTG
>JANLVQ010000179.1:0-1720 GCA_031364085.1 Chitinophagaceae bacterium | reverse complement strand
TAATAACAGAGCAAAAGCTGTAGTTGATTACTTAACTAGTAAAGGCATAAGTGCTACAAGACTTTCTTACAAAGGCTTTGGAGCTGCACTTCCTGTTGCTGATAATAGTACTGAAGAAGTAAGAGCAAAAAACAGAAGAACAGAATTTGAAATAATTGATTTGTAAATTAAATTATCGCTATTTTTAATACATAAAAAAAAGAACATGAATAAAAATATCATTGCTGTTATCATAGGCTTATCTATAATTTTTTCTGTAATTATATTAAGTGGAGCTTTAAAGTATAAGTACAAGGTAACTGATTCAATTAGTGTAACAGGATTAGGAGAAAAAGATTTTGAAAGTGATATGATTAGTTGGAGAGGAACTTATAGCAGAAAATCGTTTGATTTAAAAGCTGCTTATGCAGAACTAAAAGCAGATGAAAATGTTGTAAAGAATTATTTAATAGCAAAAGGCATTAAAGAAAACAATTTACTTTTCTCTGCAGTGAATGTTCAACGACTTGAAGAAGAAAAATATGACATGAATGGAAAATATTCAGGAAGAGTTTTTAATGGCTATTCATTGTCTCAAACAGTAAGTATAGATTCCAAAGAATTAGATTTGGTAGAAGCGGTTTCAAGAAAAGTAACTGACTTAATTGAAAAAGGAATTGAATTAAATTCTGCATTGCCATCTTACTATTATTCTAAACTCTCAGAATTAAAAATTGATTTATTAGCCAAAGCTTCTGCAGATGCTAAGCTTCGTGCAGAAACCATGGCTAAAAGTGCTGGTGGTGGTTTAGGCAGTTTAAAGAAAGCTAATATGGGTGTGTTTCAAATTGTTGGAAAAAATCAAAATGAAACTTATGAGCATGGCGGTTCTTTCAATACTTCATCACGATTAAAAACTGCATCAATTACTGTTAAAGCAGATTATGTTATTAATTAATGGAACTGCTCAACATCAATATACATAGGGCTTGAAGCCTGTTGCAAAAAATATCATTCAACTCCTTAATAAAAAAGTTGAACAATACAATCATATCGATTTTATTGAATTAGATCCTATTTCTATACCTCATCAATTTACTAAAAAACAAGACATAGAAATTGCTGCTTTTTTTGCTGGAACCTTTTCTTGGGGTAATAGAAAATCTATTATCACATCTTGCAAAAAACTCTTGCAAATGATGGATGATGCTCCTTATGACTTTATCATCAATCATCAACCTAAAGACATCAAACCCTTTGTTCATAGAACTTTCAATCAAATAGATTTAACTCACTTTATTCGTTTTTTAAACCATCATTATTGTATACAAAAAGATAAATCTCTAGAATCAGCTTTTACAAAATGGATGAATACAACCGATGAAAATGTTGAACATGGATTGAATGGTTTCTATCATTATTTTTTCAATACAAATTATTTTCCAAACTATCCTACAAGAACTCATAAACATATTGCAACACCATTTAAAAATTCTGCTTGCAAAAGATTAAATATGTTTTTAAGATGGATGGTAAGAAAAGATGAATATGAAGTTGACTTTGGCATTTGGAACAACATCAAAACTTCACAACTTATTATTCCAATGGATGTGCATGTTGTGAATGTTGCTTTTAAAATAGGTTTAATTGAATTAACAAAAACCAATTGGCAAACTGCTGTTGATTTAACCAACACACTAAAACATTTAGATAGCAACGACCCTGTGAAATACGATTACGC
>JANLVQ010000176.1:0-2421 GCA_031364085.1 Chitinophagaceae bacterium | reverse complement strand
TGCATGGTTTTAATTAAAAAGCGATTACTATACATCGAAAGCTTAATGGTATTATCTATCAAAACAATTGCTAATAATCCAAAAATTATTGCAAGAATGGCTAAACTAATTAATACCCATTTTAAAATGGGTCCCATTTTTTCAACCACACCTGCAGGGTATAAAATACTTTCTACAATATTTCCATGTAGCGATTCTATTTCTGCTTTAATATTTAGTAAAGAATCTTTTTGAACATAATTACTTTTTACATGAAAATTAAAAGATGCAAATAAAGGGTTTTCTCCACCTAATAAAGCTTCATCATATTTATCTTCTGAGGCCTGTAAACGCTGTTTTGCATTCTCTTTATCTACAAATTCAACATCTTTAACATAAGGTTGATTTTCTAGGTAAAATTTTAAATCCGATGTTTTTTGATCAGTTGCAGAGTAATGTAAATACACTTGTACTAAAACATCTTCTTTTAATAGTTCGGCATATTTTGTTGCATTCGAAAATATCCATCCAAAAATTCCAATAATAAATAAAACAGCAGAAATGCCTAATATGGCCATAAATTGAGATGGCTTAGACTTACGGCTTGTGTTTTTATTTTTAATCATTTCAAAAACTTTAATAACGTGTTACAAAAAACAAATGTAGTGCAAACACTTACATTTGCAGACTTATAACGTTAGTAACGCTTATAAATTATAACAATTTTAGTATTTAATAATAATTTGTTAATGAGTTTTTTGTAGTGTGCCTTTGTAACTTTAATCAACTGTTGTTGCGTCGCACACTTCAGCAAAAAAACAACAATTAACAAAAAATAGAGCAGATAAAACAGCAATGGAATACAATTTTAGAAACATTGAAAAAAAATGGCAGCAAGTTTGGAAAGAAAAAGAAGTGTATAAAGTTTCCAACAACTCCTTAAAGCCTAAATATTTTGTGTTAGATATGTTTCCTTACCCAAGTGGTGCAGGATTGCATGTGGGCCACCCTTTAGGTTATATTGCAAGTGATATTTATAGTCGATATAAACGTTTGAAAGGCTTTAATGTATTGCATCCTATGGGCTTCGATAGTTTTGGTTTACCAGCAGAACAATATGCAATAGAAACTGGTCAACATCCTGCAGAAACTACAAAAAAAAATATTGCAACTTTTAAAAGTCAGTTAGATAAAATTGGTTTCTGTTACGATTGGAGTCGTGAGGTTCAAACTTCTGATCCCAATTATTACAAGTGGACTCAAAAATTATTTCTAGAATTATTCAACAGTTATTTCTGCAATACTTGTAAACAAGCAAAGCCAATTAGTGAATTAATAAAAAAGTATGAAACTCTTGGTGGCAATAGTTTTACAGCAGAACAATGGAACAATTATTCTGAATTAGAACAATCAGAAATTTTAATGAAACGCAGATTAGCTTTTTCAAAATTTGGAGAAGTAAATTGGTGCGAAGCGTTAGGAACTGTTTTGGCAAATGATGAAGTGGTGAATGGTGTTAGTGAACGTGGTGGTCATCCTGTTGTAAAAAAGAAAATGCTTCAATGGTATTTACGAATTACTGCTTATGCTGAAAGATTGCTACAAGGCTTAGAAACAGTGGATTTCAGCGAGAGTATGAAAGAAATGCAACGTAATTGGATTGGTAGAAGTGAAGGAGCGGAAATAATATTCCCCCTCTCTAACTCTCCCCACAGGGGAGAGAATCAAGCCCCCTTCTCCATTGAAGGGAGAAGGGCTGAGGATGAGGGTATTCCTGGCTTTGGCTATGCAAAATACAAAGTTGATTCTCCAATGAACTTTGAAAATGCAAAAGCAAACAGAAAAAATCCAACAGAAGCCGAGGTAATTCTTTGGGAAAACTTAAGAGCATCTAAATTAGATTATAAATTCAGAAGGCAACATCCTATTGAAAATTACATTATCGATTTTGTTTGTTTAGATATTTGGTTAATAATTGAAATTGATGGGGGTTATCATAATTCAAAAGAACAAAAACAAGCAGATGAAATAAGAGATAATAATTTAAAAGAAATCGGTTTTACTACTTTACGTTTTACCAATGAAGAAGTAATAAAAAATTTAGAGCAAACATTAAGAAAGATAAAAGCTACCGCAGATGGAATAAAAACTACATCAGTTGAAAAAAGAAAAGCTGAGGGAACCACCTCTTCCTTGAAGGGAGAGGCAGGGGTGAGGGTTTATACTACTCGTCCAGATACCATTTTTGGTGTTGACTTTATGGTTCTTTCTCCAGAATTGGATTTGGTTAAAGAAATTACAAGTGCAGAACAAAAAACTGCTATTGAAGAATATATTAATTATGTAAAAAGCAGAAGTGATAGAGAACGACAAGCAGAAGTAAAACAAATTACAGGATGCTTTACTGGTGCTTATGCTATCAATCCATTTAATCAAAAACAA
>JANLVQ010000085.1:0-2553 GCA_031364085.1 Chitinophagaceae bacterium | reverse complement strand
CAATAATTCCAACTTTTTTACCTTGTGCTATAGATACTAATACAGTACCTGCACAACCTAATTCAACATCATCGGGATGAACGCCAAAAGCTAATATATCTAATTTCATCATGGTAATGCAAAAGTAATCAGGAATGAGCAATAAAAAAGTCCTACCAAAATTTGATAGGACTTTGTATAATTTTTTTAAAAGAGAATTAGTCTTTTTTAGCGTAACGTTTTTTGAATTTATCAATACGTCCTGCTGTGTCAACCATAACATTCTTACCAGTATAAAACGGGTGAGAAGTATTAGAAATCTCTAATTTAATTAAAGGGTATTCGTTACCGTCCTCCCATTTAATTTTTTCTTTTGAATAAGCTGTTGATTTGCTTAAAAATGAAGTTCCATTACTCATGTCTTGAAACACAACAAATCTGTAACTTTCTGGATGGATACCTTTACGCATAATTTTTGTTTTAGGCCGTACGGATTTTGCCGTACAATTTTAAAATAAGGTTGCAAAAGTAAGGGGATTCATGTAATTATTGAACAGAAATATCAAGTTTGTTGCAGAATTTGATAAGTTTTTTCAGCAATATTACCCCAATAAAAATGCTTATAAAATAAATCTGAAGTTTGTATAGAACTATTTGTTTCAATAATTAATCTTGAAAAAGCATCCCAATCCCCATCATTAATAATTAATAATTTATCATTAACCATTTCCATAGGAATTCCAATTGCACCCGATTGAGTTGAAATTACAGTTGTATTAAAAGCTAAAGCTTCTACTACTTTAGTTTTAATTCCTCCACCATCTACAACTGGATTAATAAAAATATCTGCAGCTTTAAAGTACTTGGAAATATCATCTACTAAACCACAATAAATAATGTTGGGTTCATTTGTAAGTTGATTAAATTTTTCTGGTAAATCTTTACCACAAATTAAAATTTTGTATTTAAAATTTTGTTGTTTTTGAAGAAAAGTATTGATGTGTTGAAGAATGATTTCAATAGCTGCAATGTTAGGTTTATAATTTAAAGTACCATTAAATAGAATCAGCTTTTCATCTTCATTAATTTGATGTTTCATTCGAATGAATGCCTTTGCTTTTTGTTTTTCATCTTTTGTTGGAATTTTATAAAATTCAATACCATAAGTAATTACAGCTGTTTTACTACTGTTAATTTTGTAAAATCTTTCAGCATAAAATTTATCTTCTTCTGTAATAAACAAACTAAAATCAGCCTGCTGATGAACCCATTTTTCATAGTACCCTAATACTTTCCACCACCATTTATGTAGCGTTCTAAATCGCATCGATTCAATATTATGCGAATGGATAATGAGTTTTACTTTACAAAAATATTTCAACAAAAATCCAAGCCATCCATAATAAGGATGTTCAAGTAAAAGGTGAGTTATTTTTTCTTCCTTAATAATTCTTCTGATTGTAAAAAAATAAAAAATATTAATGTATCTAAAAGGAGATTCATTTAATATATTGTAAACTTTATAAGTTGCAACTTTAGTATCGTTTGAAGAAGTGGCTACACATACTAAATTTACATGCTTGCTCAAATAGGCATTGTGCAATGCAACATTTTTTTGTCCACCCATTTTGGCTGGTAAAAAATTATAAGATACAAGGCTCAGTAAATTCATATACTACAGTTCAATTACAAATAAACCAAAACAATTCAAGCTTAAAATTAGTTAGCCGAATAAATAAATCTATTATTTATTCACATTGTATACTCAAAACACTTTCTATCAACTATTTTTACCGACTAATTTTTTTTTATGATAGATGTATTACAACAGATAAATGAAACCGTTGCATATTTAAAAACTCGTGTACAGAATACTGCAAAGGTAGCAATTGTTTTAGGTAGTGGCTTGGGTAACTTATCAGAAGTTATTGAAGTTGAAGAAACTATACCTTATGGTGATATTCCACATTTTCCTGTTAGTACAGTTAAGGGTCATGGTGGTAAACTGATTTTTGGAAAACTAGGAGGTACAAAAGTGATGTGCATGAGTGGTCGTTTTCATTATTATGAAGGATATTCAGCCCAACAAGTAGTTTTGCCTATAAGAGTAATGAAAATGTTAGGAATTGAAACTGTTTTATTATCAAATGCTGCAGGTGCAGTTAATACAAACTATAAAGTTGGAGATTTGATGATTATTAAAGATCATATTAGCTTTTTTACAGAAAACCCTTTAATAGGAAAAAATGTAGAAAGTTTAGGCACTCGTTTTCCTGATATGAGTGAACCCTACGATTTAAAATTGGTTTCTAAAGCTGTTGAAATTGGGAAAACCAATAATATTGAATTGCATCAAGGTGTTTATACCGCTGTAACAGGACCAACTTTTGAAACTCATGCAGAATATAGAATGATAAAAATAATTGGCAGTGATGTTGTAGGTATGAGCACAGTACAGGAATGTATTGCAGCTGTGCATTGTGGCTTAAAAGTTTTTGCTGTAAGTGTAGTAACCGATTTAGGTATTAGAGAAGGAAATGATGTGATAACACACGAAGAAGTTTTACATGCTGC
>JANLVQ010000050.1:0-2143 GCA_031364085.1 Chitinophagaceae bacterium | reverse complement strand
GTGCCTTTACTAAAACTGGTGGCATTGTTAATGGGTCATATAAGTCTGCTAAAGAATAAGTAGGAAATTCTTTTCTTGCAGATAGAACATTCTCTGTTGCTTTTTCAACTGCTTTAGTTTGTTTTTCACTTACATTTTCTGGCCAAGGGTAATTATTGTAAACGATTTTATTTGAGTAAATGAAATCACTTTTCATTCTTCCGCATACATAACTCATCCAAGCCATATGCATCTTACTTTCTAAAATGCCGAAAAGATATAGGCTTGCATCAGGAATAAAAGATGCTGTGTTGTTTATTATAAATTCAGGCTCAACATAAGCAAACGGAATATATGCCCGTCTTTCGGAAGAAACTTTTGGAAACATTAAATACCTTGTTGTTGGTTGTCTATTTTCTGAAAAGAGAGTTGGAAAATTAGCCCAATGTCTAGTTCTTGCCTTTGTACTTGCTAATCTAAATTTTTTAACTCTCTCAATTCGTTCTTGTATAAATGAAATATGTCGAATTTCATTTAATGGAGCATCTTTTAACCAAAGACAATATCTAACATTTCCGTTAATGAAATCACCACCGCCAACAAATGGTCTTATAAATTTGGAACTTTCGGGATATTTCTCTTTCAATTGATTTACTTCCTCTAAAGTCAACATAAAATGTCCATCGTCTGTAGTTTCGCTACCTTTAATGATTTCAGGGACATTGCATAATGGTTTTGTTCTTGTTGTGATAAACATATCTTTTCCTTCAACTAAATAAGGATTAATATTTTTCACTTTAATTTTGTGTGCTTCGCCCTTTATATCCTCATACTCAAAAACACTTTTATCATTAGTATCATAATTGGCGAAGCCAATTATGACTACGTGAACGGCTGCATTTCCTTTGGCTTCGTTACCCCATTTAAAAGTCCTATGAGAAAAGTGTATTTTGATTTTGTATTTATTAAATAGCAAGCCCCAAATAATTCCAACTTGTTCGCCCTGGGCAATTGAGTTTGTAGAAACAAAAGCAACTTTAATTTTTGTGTTTTGAATGTATTGAGACGCTTTCACATACCAAGCCGTTACATAATCCAAAGTTCCACCACCAGTTACGCCAGCAAATATCTTTTCCATATCCGCTTTTTGTTCAGGTTTCTGAACTTGTTTGCCAATGAATGGCGGATTTCCAATAATAAAAGAAAGTTCGCTTTTCGCAACTACACTTTCCCAATCCGTTTGTAACGCATTACCATGAACAATTTTGGCGGCTTTTTTCAAAGGCAAACGAGCAAAGTATTGTCCAAACTCGTTGCTTATCAGCATGTTCATTTGGTGGTCAATCAACCACATGGCGACTTCGGCAATTCGGGCTGGGAATTCTTCATATTCAATGCCGCACATCATATCAACATCGAGCCAAATAATATCGCTAACGTCAAATACTCTTTGTCCTGTTTTGTTTGATGCTCTTAAAATCTCCAATTCAAGCAGTCGCAATTCTCGGTAAGTAATCACAAGGAAGTTTCCGCAACCGCACGCAGGATCGAGGAATTTGAGCGCGCTTAGTTTTTTATGAAAATCGGTTAATTTATTCTTTGTCTGTGCAGCGTTTGTTGACGCATTTTTGATGCTTTCAAACTCTTTCCACAGTTCGTCTAAGAAAAGTGGTTTGATCAATTTTAAAATATTGGTTTCGCTGGTGTAATGTGCGCCTAAGTTTCGGCGTTCTTTTGGGTTCATTACACTTTGAAACATCGAACCAAAAATTGCGGGCGAAATTTTGCTCCAGTCAATATAACAACAGTTGAGCAAGGCTTGTCGCATTTTTGTATCAAAACTTGCTGTTGGCAAATTCTCTTCAAAGAGTTTTCCGTTTACATAAGGAAAGTCGGCAAGTTGCTCGTCAAGATTTTTAAAACGATTTTCTTTGGCTGTGTTGAGCACTTGAAAAAGTTCTTGCAGTTTTGATGCAAGGTCGCTTCCGTCTTCGGCTGTTCGTTGTTCTATAAAATCTTGAAATTGCTGCTTGTTGAAAATCGTAGTGTCTTCGGCAAACAATAAAAATAAAATACGAACCAAATACACTTCAAGCGGGTGTCCAGTATAGCCAATTTCTTCAAGCCTGTCGTGAAGTTTACCCATTAACTCCGCCGCTTTAAT
>JANLVQ010000184.1:0-8043 GCA_031364085.1 Chitinophagaceae bacterium | reverse complement strand
AGACGCTGTTCTGTGGACTTTGATTATAAACAAATAAAATAAAACAAGATGTCTAAAGAGACCTTTAAGAGGGAGAAACCTCACTTAAACATTGGTACTATTGGTCACGTAGACCATGGTAAAACAACTTTAACAGCTGCAATTACTACTATCCTTTCAAAAAAAGGTATGGGTAATGTTGCTAAAAAATATGATGAAATTGATGGAGCTCCTGAAGAAAGAGAGCGTGGTATTACAATTAATACTGCTCATGTTGAGTATCAAACTGTTAATCGTCACTATGCACACGTAGACTGTCCAGGTCACGCCGATTATGTTAAAAACATGATTACGGGTGCTGCTCAAATGGATGGAGCTATTCTTGTAGTAGCAGCAACTGATGGTCCTATGCCTCAAACAAGAGAGCATATCTTATTAGCACGCCAAGTTGGTGTTCCAAGTATGGTTGTTTTTATGAACAAAGTTGATTTAGTTGAAGATGCTGAATTACTTGAGTTAGTAGAAATGGAAATTCGTGAATTATTAACTAAAAATGGCTTTGATGGTAATAACACACCAATTATTCAAGGTTCTGCTACAGGTGCTTTAGCTGAAGATCCAAAATGGGTTGCAAAAGTTGAAGAATTAATGGCTGCAGTTGATAGTTATATTCCATTACCTCCTCGTCCAATTGATCAACCATTTTTGATGAGCGTTGAGGATGTATTCTCAATTACTGGTCGTGGTTCTGTTGCTACTGGTAGAATTGAAAGAGGTATAATTAAAGTAGGTGAAGCTGTTGAAATTGTTGGCTTACAAGAAGCAAACCAAAGTTCTACAGTTACAGGTGTAGAAATGTTTAAAAAATTATTAGATAGAGGTGAGGCTGGAGATAATGCAGGTTTATTATTACGTGGTATTGAAAAATCTCAAATTCGTCGTGGTATGGTAATTTGTGCTCCTAAATCTATCACTCCACATACTGAGTTTAAAGGTGAAGTTTACGTTTTAAGCAAAGATGAGGGTGGTCGTCATACTCCATTCTTTAATAAATATCGTCCTCAGTTCTATTTCAGAACTACCGATGTAACTGGAGAATGTACTTTACCTGAAGGAACTGAAATGGTTATGCCAGGTGATAATATTAATCTTTCTGTAAAATTAATTCAACCTATTGCAATGGATAAAGGATTAAAATTCGCTATTCGTGAAGGTGGTAGAACTGTAGGTGCTGGTCAAGTTACAGAAATCATTAAATAATAAACTTTAGTTTCATCTTAACCGATGAATTTTAAAGTGTGATGTATATTTGCAAAGTACTTAGGCGAAAGCTTGGGTACTTTGCTTTTAAAAAGAAGTTCTTATTTACGATGATTTACGGGTATGGTGCAACGGTAGCATACGGGTCTCCAAAACCTTTGATCTGGGTTCGAATCCTAGTACCCGTGCTAATTCAGTTACCAAGTTTAAAGTGGTAGTGTTTCAAATTTCATTCTTAACACTCTTACTTTCAACATCAAATAATGTATAATGAATAAAATTTCGACTTATTTTAAAGAAAGCTATCAAGAATTAGTAGAAAATGTAACCTGGCCAACTTGGATTCAGTTACAGCAAAGTACAGTAATTGTATTAGTTGCTACTATCATAATTACAGCATTAATTTTTGTAATGGACTTTAGCAGCAATCAATTATTAAAACTTATTTATAAACTATTTTAAGTAATATAAAAATGTCAGAAGAAGTTGTTGTAGAAAATCAAAAAGAAACTAAATGGTACGTTCTGCGTGTTGTTAGTGGAAAAGAGCGTAGTGTAAAGGAGTATTTGGATAAGGATATTGCACGAAATGGTTGGACAACTATTGTGAAACAAGTTTTTTTACCAATGGAAAAAGTATACAAAGTACAGAATGGTAAAAAAGTAATGCGTGAAAAAAATTATTTTCCAGGATATGTAATGCTCGAAGTTGAAGATGGAAAATTGAGTGACGATATTGTACAACATATCAGCAACATTAGTAATATCATGCACTTCTTAACTGATGGTAAAGGAAGTAAAGGAAATATAATTTCTTTAAGAAAGGCAGAAGTTAATAAAATGTTAGGTAAGGTTGATGAAATGAATGATATAGGTGTTTCAATCAGTGAGCCATTTATTGTTGGCGAAACAATTAAGATAATTGAAGGGCCATTCAACGATTTCAATGGTGTAATTGAAGAAGTTACTGATGAGAAAAAGAAATTAAAAGTATCAGTTAAAATATTTGGAAGAAGTACTCCTGTTGAATTGAGTTATGTGCAAGTTGAAAAACTAAATTAATACTTTAAATTAATTAAATAAAGAGGCGTTCAAATGAATTTGAACGCCTCTTTATTTATCTGAGTTATTTATAATTATTGATTAGCCATTAATTTTTCAATTACAGAGTCTAATCTACGTTGTTTAGTTTCATCTTTCTTTGCACCCTCAATCCAAACAACATATTCATTCTGGTGAGAAGCAGGTAATGCACTAAATATTTCTTTGGCTTGTTGGTGTTTTGTAAATGCTTTTTCTAAAAAACTAGGAATTACAGTCAATTTTTTATCGAAACCAACACTTTTTACTTCTATTTTTTCTTCTTTTTGAGTTTTATTTTCAGATGGAATGATAGTTGATACTGTTCCATTCATTTTAAAACGCATGGCACTCCACATATGATCTAAATCAATTAAACTTACTCCTTCGTAATCTTTTTGAGTAAAGAAATCCCAACTGCTTTCTCTATTTAAATCACTTACAATTTTACTAGTAACTTTTGGATAAGCAATCCATAACTTACTTTCATTATGTAAAGCTGGTAAAACATCTTTCATAATGTTCAGCAACTGATTTTGGTTTACTGCAAAAACCAAAGCAAAATCTACTTTTCTTTTCTTAACTAAAGGTGTAACATTTTTTGCGTAAGATAATTTTGCAAATTGTTTTTCAATTGAAGAAGGAAGCCCTTGAATTAACATACTATTCTCATCAACTAATTGAAGTTTTTCAAACAAACTTAAATTCGACATATTCACATTTTATTATGGGGGTTACCAATGGAGTTTGCAAAAATAACCAATATTTAATAAGCTAACAAGCAATTTAACATTTTATAAAATAAGATTTTAATTATTTGGAAAACTAAAAAAAAATCCGTATAGTTGAGAGGCTCGAATACTTATCAAATCAATGTACTAGCTTATTACAAATTAAATTGATGCATGTTTGTGTAATCGAAAGGTACAGTGATTGTAATACCCATTTTACTAACCTTTGTGGTTCCTTTTACATTTAATTCAACAGCTTTGCTAAATAGCAAATTCAAAGCATTTTTATAAATATTTTGCATACTTAATTTTATTGTTGAGGGTAATGCAAATTCAGATTTTTTTTCAATCTGCATTATGGTATCTAAATTATAATGTCCTAAATATTTCTTGTCAACATAAATTTCACAGTCTACATTCTTTAAAACAACACCAAAATTATTAGGATTAAAATACACTAAATCCATTTTTAATGTAGTGGAATCAAAACCTAATTTTTCTAATTTAATATTTTTTATATCTCTATAGTCAAAACCTTGTGGACGTTTACAAGATGTTATAAGCAATAATAAAATAATGCAGCAGTTTAAAAACTTCATGAAATAATTTATAAACAAAACTAGTAATTGATTTTAGTACAGTTTAGTTAAAATGTTAATTTTTATTATTCCTCATTACATCTCTTTCTTTCCCATCATCGTAAATATTTGAAAAATTGCAAAGTACATTTGCCAACTATAATTTCTAACTATATTGCATTCAGCATATACAAATATTGTTTTAACTGGTAATCCAAATAGTGGAAAATCATCCTTGTTTAATTCTTTAACCGGTTTAAAACAGCATGTTGGAAATTTTCCTGGAGTTACTGTTGAAAAAAAGTCTGGCCAAATTAATATTGAAGAATTTCAGGTGAACCTAATTGATTTACCTGGAACTTATTCTTTATATCCTCGTCGTTCAGATGAATGGGTTGCATATAAAGTTTTAATGGGTTTGGATGAAGGTGTAAAACCAGATTTAATTTTAATTACCATTGATGCCAGTAATTTAAAGAGAAACTTATTGTTCTGTTCGCAAATCATGGATTTAAAAATTCCTGTTGTTGCAGCTTTAACCATGAACGATATTGCTCAAGCTAAAAAAATTGGTGTAAACATAGATGGGTTGCAATTACAATTAGGCATTCCAATTGTTGAAGTAAATCCAAGAAAAAATAAAGGTCTTACTCGATTAAAAAAAATAATTGCCCAAACACTTCAGCAAAAAAATATTAATGCGAGAGAAGATTTTATTGATGTTAAAAGTTTAGCATCAAATGCAATAACTGAAGTTCAAGTAAAAAATAATTTTACAAATTATAAGGCATTACATTATTTAATTAATTTTAGAGAATTAGACATTGAGTATTCTCTAAAAGATGATATAAAATTTATCGAAGAAAAAAATCAATTCAATTCTACTAAAACTCAAGCAGAAGAAGTTATTCAACGATATCAGAAAATTAGGCAAATAGTGAATCTGTTTGTTACAGAACCCAATCCCCTAGACAAAAAAATATTTACAGATAGGCTAGATAATATTCTTTTGCATAAGTATTGGGGATATATAATTTTAACATCAGTACTGTTTCTTCTTTTTCAAAGTGTATTTTGGTTAGCACAATTTCCTATGGATGGTATAGAATGGGTTTTTAAAGAACTCAGCATTGGTATAAATAACATTCTACCTATCAATAAGTTTTCTAGTTTAATTGTGAATGGATTGTTAGCAGGGTTAAGTGGAATTTTAGTTTTTGTTCCACAAATTGCCATTTTGTTTGGGCTTATAACTATTTTGGAGGATACAGGATATATGGCTCGTATTGGGTTTTTAAGCGATCGGTTTATGAGAAAAGCAGGATTGAATGGTAAAAGTGTAATGCCTATGATTAGTGGGTTTGCATGTGCAGTTCCTGCAATTATGGCTGCAAGAAATATTGAAAATAAAAAGGAAAGATTATTAACCATTCTAATAACCCCACTAATGAGTTGTAGTGCAAGGTTACCAGTGTTTACCATTTTAATTTCTTTAGTTATTCCAAATGTATATTATTCAGGATTTTTAAGTTTACAAGGTTTAGTAATGATGGGTTTATATTTATTAGGCATCATTATGGCTTTAGTAATGAGTTATATTTTTAAATTCTTTATCAACATAAAGGAGAAAAGTTTTTTTATTTTAGAACTACCGGTTTATAGAGCACCACGTTGGCATAATATTATAGTTACCATGTTTGAGAAAGCTAAAATATTTGTTGTTGATGCAGGAAAAGTAATTATGGTAATTAGTTTGTTATTGTGGTTTTTGAGTAGTTATGGACCAAACAATAAAATAAAGGAGGCTGAAAATAAATATGCAATTGCCATTAAATCTCATCCAGAAAATCAACAAGAATTAGCTAAACATTTATCTACAGAAAAATTAGAATATTCATTTGCAGGATATTTAGGTAAAGCCATTGAACCTGTAATTAAACCATTAGGTTACGATTGGAAAATTGGTATTGCATTAATTACCTCTTTTGCTGCACGTGAAGTGTTTGTTGGCACTATGGCAACTTTGTATAGTGTTGAAGATTCAAATGAATCTGGATTAAGAGATAAGCTCAAAGCTGCTAAACATAAAGATGGAAGCTTGGTGTATACTTTACCTGCAGCTTTATCTCTAATGGTTTTTTATGTTTTAGCCATGCAATGTATGAGTACTTTGGCAGTTGTAAAAAGAGAAACAAAAACTTGGAAATGGCCCATCATACAATTGGTTTACATGACGGGGTTAGCTTACATTTTAAGTTTTCTAACTTATCAGATTTTTAAATAATTATTTTAATAATACACTTGCATCTGAAGCACTAACTTTATTTAAGATTGTTGCACCTTGCATTAAAAAATAAGTCGGATTTACCCTAGCAGCTGTTTTTAAAACTGTTGCATCTAATTTTAAAAATTCTATATCTTTCAAAAATAAATTTCTTGCATTTGCTACGTCACTAGTTATAATATAAATTGGATATTGCTTTTGCAATTCTTGTAAAATTGGCAAGTTTAAAAAATCTGAAATTTTATTTGATTTATTAGGAAATTGCTTTACTAATATCAATACATATTTTGAATTTTGATTCAATAGCTCATTTGCAATATTGATATTATCATTCAATTTCGATAAAGTGAAATCAACAATTTTTGGTGTGTTGTTTCCTTTTCTAATAATTATTTTTTCTTCATCACCAACCTGAATATATGTTGAATCAAAATCATCAGGAAAATGTGCAGCATCAATTTTAATCATTTTGCCATCTTTTTGGTAATTATAATAAATTACAACACTATCAGCATATGAATTAGGCGGGGCTTGCATTTGATGCAAAATATTGTTTCCCTTTTTATATGGTAAACAATCTAAAAATGGCAAATGATTCAACACATACCATTGCAAAAATCCAATTAACAGAATAGAACCAATTATTATTTTTTTTGAAACTCTATCTGGAAAAACAAGTTGTATTTTTTTATACTGTACAGTTAGAATTACAATTAGAATTAATAAAATTATGTCTTTTGTAAAAGTTTGAATTGGAGTTAATGGTACACAATCTCCAAAGCAACCACATGCAGTAATTTTTCCACTAAATAAAACATAGCTAGTTAAAAAAGTAAAAAATATTATGAGCAATAATAATAACCGAGAAAAAAACTTGCTTTGGTAGCCAATAATAATAGCAATACCAGCAACTATTTCAAGAATGTTCATTAATACAGAACTGCTTAGAGCTAAACTATTTAAAAAAGGTAAATGCCAAGCTTCAAAAAACTCTTGCATTTTATAGCTTAACCCTAATGGATCGTTAGCTTTTATCAATCCAGAAAAAATAAATAACAAACCCACTAGCCACCTGCAAATTAGTACAACTATTTTCATTTATATGTTATGATTTATATGTTATGAATTATGAGTTTTTTGAATAACTCACTTTATTATAAACGCAAATTTATGTGATGAAACTATCAATCTAAAAATCATTCAAATGATTTCATTTATTATTCTACATTCATAACTCGTCTATATTTGCCTTTCATTATTCATCAAATAAAATACACAATGACTTCTTTTGCTCAACACAACTTTGCAAATCAAAAAGTTTTAATAAGAGTAGATTTTAATGTGCCTTTAGATAAACAAACTTTTGCTATTAATGATGATACACGAATTAAGGCTGCTATTCCAACAATTAAAAAAGTGTTGCATGATGGGGGTTGTGTGATTTTAATGAGCCATTTTGGTAGACCAAAATCTGGACCTGAAGATAAATATTCACTAAAACATATTATTGAACATTTACATCAACTTTTAAATGAAGATGGTACTAAAACCAATGTGTTTTTTGCAAATGATTGCATTGGTGAACAAGCTCAACTAACAGCACACAACTTAAGAGCCGGTGAAGTGTTGTTATTAGAAAATTTACGATTTTATAAAGAAGAAGAAGCTGGCAATGAGTTGTTTGCAAAAAAATTGGCAACCCTTGCAGATGTTTGGGTAAATGATGCATTTGGTACTGCACATAGAGCACATGCTTCAACAGCTATTATTGCAAAATTCTTTCCTATAGAAAAAAGATTTTTTGGATTATTAATGGATGCTGAAGTAGCTGCTGCTGAAAAAGTGTTGCATAAAGCTGATAAACCTTTTACAGCAATTATAGGTGGAGCAAAGGTTTCGGACAAAATAGTAATTATTGAAAACTTGCTTGAAAGAGCTACTGATATTATTATTGGTGGAGGAATGGCTTATACTTTTATAAAAGCACAAGGTGGTAAAATTGGCAAAAGTTTATGCGAAGATGATAGACTTGAAATGGCTTTAGATTTATTGAAAAAAGCAGCAGCAAAAGGCGTGAATATTCATTTGCCGAGCGATTCAATTATTGCAGATAATTTTAGTAACAATGCAAA
>JANLVQ010000328.1:0-3875 GCA_031364085.1 Chitinophagaceae bacterium | reverse complement strand
CTACTCTATCCATTTCATTACTTCTTCTACTATCTAAATGTCCACTAATAATAAAAATTCTTTTATCACTAGTATCAGTTCCTTCTAACCTAGCCACAACATTTCCTAAAAGTGTTGGTGCGTCAATTCTTCTATTGTCTTTAGCAAGTGTAATGGTATCAATAAACCAAAATAAACGTCCATTAGATTTTTTTGCAAATTCTTTAAACTTACTCAATACCCAATTTCTTGCAGCACCAATTCCCTTAGTGTTATCATTTTGTACACTAAGTGTATGCCTTGTGCCAAAAGAAACTAATGAATAGATATAAGTTTTTAATGAATCAGAAGAAACTTCTGCAACCATTTTTTCAATTAATGGATCTTTATTAATTATTACTTGAGCATTTAATTGGTTAAGAAGGCAAATACAAATAATAAAACCAAGTATTTTTTTCATCTTTTTTATTTTGTGCTAAAATAATGGATTAACCATATTCTTATAACATTTATAAAAAAAGTATAACACTAAATTGAGCCTACAAAGTTTGGTTTCACCTAAATTTGCACACTTTAAAGTATTACTATGAAACCAATTCAAATGGTTGATACTAAGTCACAGTATCTAAAAATAAAATCTCAGGTTGATACAGCTATAATGGATGTTCTTGATAGTGCTGCTTATATCAATGGAAAAGCTGTCACATATTTTACACAAAATTTAAATAATTATGTAGGAAGTAAACATACCATTCCTTGTGCTAATGGTACAGATGCTTTACAAATAGCTATGATGGCTTTAGGTTTACAACCAGGCGATGAAGTGATTACACCTTCTTTCACATACATAGCAACCACAGAAGTTGTAGCCTTATTAAAACTAAAACCAGTTTTTGCAGAAGTTGATAGAAATACTTTTTGTATAGACCCAGAATCGATTAAAAAACTGATTACACCAAAAACTAAAGCAATTGTTCCTGTTCATTTATATGGCCATGCAGCTCCAATGGAAGAAATTATGCAAATTGCTAAAAAGCATAATTTATTTGTTATAGAAGATAATGCACAAGCTATTGGTTGTACCTATACTTTTAGTGATGGTACAAAAAAGAAAACAGGCTCTATTGGACATATTGGTTGTACTTCATTTTATCCAAGTAAAAATTTAGGTGCTTATGGCGATGGTGGTGCAATTTTTACAAATGATGATGACTTAGCAATCAAACTTAAAATGATTGCCAATCATGGTCAGCAAACAAGATATTATCATGAAATTGTTGGATGTAATAGTAGATTAGATTCTATTCAAGCTGCAATTTTAGACATCAAACTAAAACATTTAGATGAGTATAATAATGCAAGACAAAAAGCAGCAGCATTCTACAATAATGCTTTTCAAAATCATCCAAAAATTAAAACACCATTTATTGCTGATTATTCAGATCATGTTTATCATCAATATACTTTACAATTAAAAAATGTTGATAGAGATGCCTTGCAAAAATACTTGGCATCTAAAAATATTTCATCAATGATTTATTATCCAGTTCCAGGACATAAACAAAAAATGTTCGACAAACTAGGGTTAGATCCTGTAACATTAGATATTACAGATGAATTAACAACAAAAGTTATTTCATTACCAATCCATACAGAATTAGAAACAGAACAATTAGAATATATTGTTTCGGAAGTATTACAATTCATAAACAATTAATTAAAGATAAATATGAAGATTGCAGTTGTTGGCACAGGCTATGTTGGTTTAGTATCGGGAACATGTTTAGCTGAAACAGGTAATCATGTAACTTGTATTGATATAGATATTAACAAGGTAAATAAATTATCAAATGGTGAAATCACCATATACGAACCTGGTTTAGAAAAAATATTTCTAAGAAATATTAAAGAAGGAAGATTACATTTTACAACTAATTTAAAAGAAGGTATTAAAGATGCTAAAATAATTTTTCTGGCACTACCTACACCTCCAGGAGAAAATGGACATGCCGATTTAAAATATGTTTTAGGAGTTGCAAAAGATTTAGGAACACTTTTAAGTAAAGATGATTTTAAAGTAATAGTTGATAAAAGTACAGTACCAGTTGGAACTGCAGAAAAAGTTAGATCAACTATTATTGAAGCATCAAATAATACTTTACAATCGGGTGATGATGGTGCTTTTGAAGTAGTGAGTAATCCTGAATTCTTAAGAGAAGGAGTAGCTGTAGAAGATTTTAAGAAACCCGATAGAGTGGTAATTGGAGCAAACACAGAAAAGGCAAAAAAAATAATGGGTGAATTATATGCACCATTTGTTAGACAAGGTAATCCAATAATTTTTATGGATGAGAAAAGTGCGGAGCTTACTAAATATGCTGCCAACTCTTTCTTAGCAACAAAAATTTCATTCATGAATGAAATTGCACAACTCTGTGAAAGAATGGGTGCAAATGTTGATATGGTTCGTTTAGGTATAGGTAGTGATGATAGAATTGGAAAAAGATTTTTATTTTCTGGAATTGGTTATGGAGGAAGTTGCTTTCCAAAAGATGTTCAAGCATTAATAAAAAGTTCTGATGAACTTGAATATGATTTTAAAATATTAAAAGCGGTTGAAGGTGTAAATGAAATACAAAAATTACATCTTATTCCTAAAATAAAATCGTATTTCAATAACGATTTAAAAGGCAAACATTTTGCTTTATGGGGACTATCTTTCAAACCAAATACTGATGATATTAGAGAAGCTCCATCTTTATACATGATTAATGCTTTAATTGAAGCTGGTGCAACTGTAAGTGCATACGACCCAGAAGCTATGCCAAATTTTAAAACTACTATTGGAGACAAAATTAATTATTGCGAAACTCAATATAAAGCTTTAGAAAATGCAGATGCTTTAATAATAGTTACAGAATGGAATGAATTTAGAACCCCAAATTTTGAAACCATTACAACATCTTTAAAAAATAAAGCCATTTTTGATGGCAGAAATTTATTTGATGTAGAGGATATGAAAGCAAAAGAATTTCATTACGTGAGTATTGGAAGAAATTAAAATTTATGAAAAAAGTATTAATTACAGGTGCTGCTGGTTTTTTGGGTTCACATCTTTGTGATAAATTCATTAGCAAAGGGTATCATGTAATTGCCATGGACAATTTAATCACTGGCGATTTAAAAAATATAGAACATTTATTTCTTTTAGAAAATTTCGAATTTCATCATCACGATGTAACTAAGTTCATTCACATTTCTGGTAAACTCGATTATATTTTACATTTTGCTTCTCCGGCAAGTCCAATAGATTATTTAAAAATTCCCATTCAAACATTAAAGGTTGGAGCATTGGGTACCCACAATTGTTTAGGGTTAGCAAAAGCAAAGAATGCCAGAATTTTGGTTGCAAGTACCAGTGAGGTTTATGGTGATCCTTTAGTTCATCCTCAAACAGAAGAATATTGGGGTAATGTAAATCCAATTGGTCCACGTGGAGTTTACGATGAAGCAAAACGATTTATGGAAAGTATTACTATGGCATATCATACTTTTCATCAAGTTGAAACAAGAATTGTTAGAATTTTCAATACATATGGACCAAAAATGAGATTGAATGATGGTAGGGCTTTGCCAGCATTTATTGGTCAGGCTTTACGTGGTGAAGACTTAACTGTTTTTGGAGATGGAAGTCAGACCAGAAGTTTTTGTTATGTTGATGATTTAGTAGAAGGAATTTATCGCTTATTATTTTCAGATTATGCACAGCCTGTAAATATTGGCAATCCTGACGAGATCACCATTAAGCAATTCGGTGAAGAGATTATTAAATTAACCGGAACCAAACAGAAAATGGTATATCATGATTTGCCAACTGATGATCCAAAACAACGACG
>JANLVQ010000326.1:0-1509 GCA_031364085.1 Chitinophagaceae bacterium | reverse complement strand
CTGTTTCTGATAATGGCTTTCTCTTAATGATAATTTCGGGTGTGAAAAACTGTTTTGGAATGATTAAGAAATTATTTACAGACCAAGTTTTTGTATACGTTAAAAAGAAAAAATTTGGATTCTGATTTGAAGTAATTCTTTCAATCATTGTAGAATATGCTCCATCAGTAATTGTATTTGTTAATGTACCATTTTTACTTTTCAATTCAAACTCTTCACTACAAGTACTACAATAAAAATCAGCAACAGGTCTATTGTTGGCGAATTCATTTAATGGTAAACATCCACAACTTGGGCAATAAGAATTTTGTTTCACCCAATCTTCAGTTAATATTCTGGCTATTTGAGAATTGCTTGAATAACAATCAGCAAGTTTGGTATTGAAGTCTAAATTCATTTTTAAGCAGCATTATATAACTCATTCAATTCCCCTCTTTTATCAGCATTGGCATTAATTCTTCCTCTTGCTCTTAAACGTGTAATAAAATAATCATTGTAAATATCATCAAAAAAAGTATCGTTACTGTCTTTTCCTTTTACATCAGAGTTGCTCAACATCCATTTATGTCCAAGTGCTGCAATGGTGGTACAAAAATTTCTTAGCCTTATTTGCTCGTTATCATCAAACACATCTTTAGCATAAGCATTAAAACTAGATGTATTGCTAAGTGGTTTATATGGAGGGTCGAAATAAAAGAAACTATTTTTTGTTACATAGTCAAGCGTTTGCTGATAGTCTCCAGACAGTATTTCGACTTTTTGCAATGCATTGCTAACAGCCATTATATTTTCAGCATCGCAAATGGTGGGTTTTTTATACTTGCCTTTTGGCACATTAAAACCATTGTTTGCGTTTACTCTATATAAGCCATTAAAGCAAGTTCTGTTTAAAAAAATAAATAATGCTGCTTGTGTAGTAGTATCTGTTGCTCTTGTGTTATATGTCTTTCTTTTATTGTAGTAATATAATTTTTCTTCTTCCTCATTACCATTAATGTTATGATATTGTGTTTGCAAATCGCTAAGCACAATAATGAGTTCTTTTGGTCTGTTGGCAATGGTTTTGTAAGTATTAATCAAATCTTCATTAACATCATTAATCACAGCCTTTTTGAGATTGGGATATTTGCTTAACATCCAAAACAAAACAGCACCACTGCCCACAAAAGGCTCAATGTAAGTAAATGGGTTGTGGCTTATTTCTGTTGGTAATGCTTTTTCAATATCATTAATCAACTGGGTTTTACCACCAGCCCATTTTAAAAAAGGTTTTGCTATTTTATCAGGCATTTAATTTAAATTAATAATATACTACAACAAATTTATCATATTTAATATTTTTCTATTTTGTTATAATTTCAGAATTTTATTTTTTAAAAAAATAAAAAAATCATCATCCAAAAATAATTAGCAAACAAATACTAAATATTTTAGTGTTTATAAATTTTTCTTCATAGTTTTACACTCTAATTACATTTGAATAATAAAATGAGTAAAAAAATGAGCAGC
>JANLVQ010000292.1:0-3809 GCA_031364085.1 Chitinophagaceae bacterium | reverse complement strand
GGCTATACCAAAAATTGGAATGGTAGAACATCAGCTAATGAAACTTTACCAATTGGTACTTATTATTATATTATTGATCCTAAAAATGGGAGAGAAAAAATAGGTGGTAGTGTTACAATAATAAAGTAAGCTGATTATTTTATAACCGAATAATTTCCTTTGGCATCAATTGCAATAATGGGAAGTTTTTTGTAATGATTAAAATAATCGAAAACATCTTGAATAGTTACAGCAAACAATTGATAAGCCTCATTATTTTTGCTTTGTAAGGCTAAATATTCATAGCTTCTTTTTATATTATAACGTACTGGAAAAATATGAACAGGAATAAAATCTTGTCCGTTTTCTTTTACATAAGATGCTAACATATATAACTCTTCAATTTGAGCATCTTTAATAGGAATACAGCCAACAGTTATACAGCCTCCATGAACATAAATTTCATTACCAGGTTTTAATGAATCACTTAAAAGCAAATCCGATGCATTAGGATAATTAATTCCTAATGATAAATGGTACATACTTTTTGGATTAAATTCATTGATATAATAAAATCCTTCTGGGACTTGAAAATCTCCTTCAATTCTTTTAGGACCAAGACTTCCACTTAATGCACATACTTTATACGTTTTAAAAAGTTTAAATGTATCGAGGTGTTGTTCCTTAATCCAAACTTCTAATTCACTATCGTATTTAAAACTGCGTAAATAAATTTGTTTAGGAGGAAAGCTTAAGCCAAGTTTTTCAAATTGTTTTCTGAGTGTATCATCTTTCAATTTAAAAACCTGATCTACTCTTTGAAAAGATTTTTGTTTCTGAATAAAACCTTGTTGTGCAAATAAATTATTAACAATAAAAAAAGTACAAATAATATAAAATAGTTTCTTAAAAATCATCATAAATTCATTATCCAATTTTTTCTTTCCAAGCCAACATACCACCTGTTAAATTAAATACATTAGTAAATCCTAATTGTTGCAAAATCATAGCTGCTTGGCTGCTTCTTACTCCACTTCTACAATATACAATCACTTCTTCTTCTCGTAAATCTTCAATTTCATCAATCTGCATGGTTTGAATTTTACCTATAGGAAATAAAGTACCACCAATATTAAATTCTACATTTTCATGTGGTTCACGTACATCAATTAAGTGAATAGTTTCCTTTGCATTTATTTTTTTTTGTAACTCTTCAGGAGTAATGGTTTGAAACATATTTAATAATTTAATTTTTTGGATAACCAGTAGAATCCATAACTGGTGGCGTAGAACTCAACCATAAATCAATTACTTGACCTGGTCTAATTTTGTTCATAATAAATTGTCCAGGTGCAGGCTCAAAAAATACTGGAGGTTCTTGTTTTACAACATAAGTTTTTGAGCTATCGGAAATATTTGCTTCCAATAAGATAGGAATTCCAACTAAAATATTCATACTGTTTAATAACATTTTGGCTTCATAAAATGATAATCCAACTAAATTCGGAATTTCCACTTCACTTTCACCAATACCACTTCCTATAACAAAGCTTATTTTACTGCCAATACGAACCCTTGTTCCTTGTTTTATTTCTCTACCTTCAAATTGTTGATTTAAAACAGAGTTTCTGGCTATATCTGGTTTATAACTAGTATCACCCAACATCAAACCTAAACTCTCCAAATACATATGAGCACTTTTAAATGATAACCCAACAAGGTTGGGCATTTCAACAGTGGGTGCTTCCAATCTATTTATTGTTAAATAGATAGTTCTACCATTTTTTACAATTGCATCGGGTTCTGGAGATTGCTTTAAAACGCTTAATCTTTGGGCATTGTTATTGTAAACACTATCTATAACTTCAACTCTAAATCCTTTTTCTTTTAATTTGTCTATTGCTTCATTTACATTTTTACCAATTACTTCTGGAACTTTTTCATATTCATCATGACCCGTTATCCAGCCTAATGAATAAAAAAATAATACGATAAATAATAGTACTAAAAATATTCCAAACAGAATATTAATAAGAAGGCTTTTTGATGTAATTGCTTTAAACAAAGTATACTTTTAATTAGTTAGTTAAAACATTTTCGATGAGTGAAGTATAAAATTCTTTCAAAGATAAACCATGAGCTAAAACTTGTTGTGGTACAATACTAGCTTGACTTTGACCCGGAACAGTATTCACCTCTAACATATAAGGTTGAAAATCTTTTTCATTATAAATAAAATCAATTCTTACAATTCCACTACAATTTAATAAATGATAAATTTTAGTTGCAGCTTCTTCTATTTGAACTTTAATTTCATTGCTAATTTTTGCAGGAGTAACTTCCTCGCTTTTTCCTAAATATTTTGCTTCATAATCAAAAAAATCATTTTGTGTAATAATTTCTGTAATTGGCAAAACAACGAACTCATTTTTTGTTTTATAAACACCAATAGTAAACTCTCTACCACTGATCATTTCTTCCACCAAAACCTGATCATCAACATCAAATGCTTTTTTTATTGCATCGTTTAAATTTGATACATCTACAACTTTACTCATACCTAAACTACTACCACCATTATTTGGTTTAACAAAAACAGGAAGTTTAAGTTGTTGCACTATTGAATCGATATTTAATTTATTTTGTTTAAAAAGATGAACACTTTTTGCTACTTTAATACCTCCAAATGCAGCAACAGCAAGTGTGTAGCGTTTATTAAATGTTAATGCAGAGGTGGCAGCATTGCAACTTGTATAGGGCAAATTCATTAAATCGAAATACCCTTGTAGCTTTCCATCTTCTCCAGGAGTACCATGTATACACAGGAGCACTGCATCAAATTTTATTTTTTTATTTTGGAAGATGATAGTGAAATCTGTTTTATCTACTTCACATTTTTTATTATTTTCATTAGTATAAAACCAACCTGATGGATGAATGTCGATTGTATAAAAATCAAATTTATCTGTATCAATATTATGAGCAACAGTTATTGCACTTTTGTAACTAATTTCAGCTTCACCACTATAACCACCTGTAACTAAAGCTATCTTTTTTTTCATGTTAAATTGTGTAGTCAAATATAAACCTGTAATTAATTATAGGAGAAATAGTGAATAAATAATTCTTTCAATGTATTTTAAAATTACACTAAGGTATCGTTAAGAAATCCTAAATCTTGTGCTTGTAAATTAAACCTCTTATTAGTTGCAAACTTTTTAGTCATTCCTAAATGACCTTGATGATGCATATCTGTACCAATAAAAGAAACCAATTTCTTTTTAATCAAATATTCAGCAGCTAACATAACTGGCTTTCCATAAAATCCAGTTAATGAAAGTAAATTCACTTGTAATAGCACACCTTTTTGCACAAAATTTTCAAAAACATTTTTTGTACTTAATAAGTAACTATATCTTTCAGGGTGTGCTAATATGGGTTGATAGCCTTTAATCATTAAATCAAAAATAACCTGTTCAATATTTTGTGATGGATAAGCATATGACATTTCTATTAAAACATATTTTTTCTTTCCAAAACATAAAATAGTTTCATTATTGGCTATGGATCGTTGTAATTCTGGACCAACCATATATTCAGCAGCTGCCTCAAACTCAATATCTATATTATTTTCAAGTAATGCTTTTTTAACTTCTGCTAATCTTGGTAAAATTGTTTCAGGACTATTATCATGAACATCAGGTAAAATATGTGGTGTACAAATTAATTTTTTGTAGCCCAATTGTTTCATTTCTCTTGCAAAACTCATAGTTTGTTCCATACTATATAACCCATCATCCAAATTTGTAAGAAGGTGATAGTGCATATCT
>JANLVQ010000244.1:0-3202 GCA_031364085.1 Chitinophagaceae bacterium | reverse complement strand
GTACTGTGGTGTTAATAAAGTATTTCCTTTTTGAAAAGTATATTCATCTAATTTAAATTCGAAAGGGTTTAAGTCTTGGTATGCAGGTCTATCAATTCTTCTACTATAACTAATACCCCATTGACTCATTGGATTTTTGTTGAAAGTAATTGCAGCACTAGGAAATAAATTGGTATAATTTCTTTCAAAACTTGAATCATAAGCAACATAGCCATTGCCAGTTTTTTTATTTCCTGTTGATTGCCCTGTTATAATACTATTTTCAACTCTTACGCCTAATTGTATCATAAAGCCTTTGTATTGCTTATTAAAATTCAAATAAGCAGCATTAATATTTTCCTTATAATCGAACTTATTACTTCTAGAAGTGTCAAGTGTTTTATTATTGCCATTAACATCAAATCGTTGAAAATCGTTGGTTGTTTTTACATAAGATATTTTTGCACCAGTTTCAATTTTTCCTCCTTTAAAACCTTGCTCGTAATCTGCTTTAATATTAGATATATTGATGACACTTGGAGAAATCATATTATAATTTCTGCTGTATAAAAAAGCATTATTAGCATCGTAATAACTATTAGGTTGTTGTTGATTATTGTTAATATCAAATCTTCCATAATTGGCATCAATATTTAGTTCTTTCCCACTAGAATCTGTGTGTCTATAATTTCCATTGATATTAATATTATTGTTGTGCATTAATGCAGAATTGTCTGCAATTAGTGTTCTTACTAACTGATTGTTTGGTTTATAGTATGTTGGAGTAGTGCCATAATTTGTCATATCGTTTTGGGTAAATCCACCATTAACAATAATTCCAAAAGTGTTGTATTTGTTAGCATAAAAATCGAGCCCTGTTTTAAAATTATGTGTTTTGCTATTATTGAGCATGTGTCCACTTTGATCAAAAATGGTATCTAATAAATCTCTATGAATGCTAAGCGTATTTATGTTTTTACTGTTATTATAATTATAAGAACCAAAAAGATTGGTTTTTTTATTTCTATTATTTAGATTAATACCAGCATTATATTTCGAATAAGTTCCTACAGCATAACCTGCATTTGCACTACCATTAGTACCAAACAATTTATTTTTTTTTAATTTAAAATTGATGATACCTGCATTACCTGCAGCATCATATTTTGCAGATGGGTTTGTAATCAGCTCAATAGCTTCAATTTGGCTCGATTGCATTGAACGTAAAAAGTCAGCCAAATCTTTTCCTGCTAATGGAGATGGTCTGCCATCAATATAAATTTGAACACCATTTTTTCCACTTAAAGTAACATTATCATCTTTATCAATCATTACCCCTGGTGATTTACGCAATAACTCAAATGCATCTGTACCTGTAGCATTAATACTTCCTTCAATATTGAAAATAGTTTTATCGGCCTTTACTTCAATCATTGGCTTTTTGCTAGCCACAGTTACATCGCTAAGTTGCTTACTTGATTTTGTTAAACTTAATGTAGGTACAATAAAATCACTAGCAGAAAAATCAAATAATGTAGAAGTTTTATTTGAATAACTAACAGCAGAAACAGATACAAAATATTTTCCTGAATAAATATTGCTAAATGTAAAATTTCCATCTTTATTGCTTATAGCAACTTTAACAATTGAAGAATTTTTTGCTTTTTGTAATGTTACCGATGCACCATTTAAGGCTTTGTTGTTTTCATCAACAACTTTTCCCAAAATATTTTGTGCATGTAATAAAAATGATGAACCTATAAAACTTACTAATAAAATTAACTTCTTCATAAACAATTTCTTTATAATGTAAAAGTGAACTTTTACAATCAACAGAAAAACTCGTTTTCTATAAGAGGAAAAAAATAATTTTAAATGGTTATTTTTAAAACACAAGCTTTAAAATAGTACTATCAAAAGAGCATTAGCTGAATTTTCAATTAACAAAAGAATAAACTCAATTTTAAATTTTACTTTTACTGTACAATAAATAAACATGACTCAAAACACTTATACTGTTACTGGCAATTTGGTTGATATTATTAATAAAAAAACATATCCTGCACAAGTAGAAATTGAAAACGATTTTATTAAATCAATAAATCCAATTCAAAATTCAAAATTCAAAATTCAACATTATATTCTTCCTGGTTTTATTGATGCTCATGTACATATTGAAAGCAGTATGCTAGTGCCCAGTGAGTTTGCACGTTTGGCTGTTGTACATGGAACAGTTGCTACTATTAGCGACCCCCACGAAATTGCTAATGTGTGTGGATTAGCAGGTGTTGACTTTATGATTAATAACGGCAAAGAAGTAAATTTTAAATTTAATTTTGGTGCTCCTAGTTGTGTACCAGCAACAGTTTTTGAAACTGCAGGTGCTGCATTAAATAGCGATGATGTAAAAAAACTTTTAGAAAGAAATGAAATAAAATATTTAAGTGAAATGATGAATTTTCCTGGTGTTTTATTTAAAGATGAGGAAGTGATGAAAAAAATTGCTTATGCACATGAACTTAATAAACCTGTTGATGGACATGCACCTGGATTAAGAGGTGATATTGCAAAACAATACATAGAGGCAGGAATTAGCACAGACCATGAATGTTTTACTGCTGAGGAAGCACTTGACAAATTAAAACATGGAATGAAGATTCTTATTCGTGAAGGAAGTGCTGCTAAAAATTTTGAAGCACTAATTGATTTATTAAATGATTATCCTGAGTTAATAATGTTTTGCAGTGATGACAAGCATCCTGATAGTTTGGTTTTAAGCCATATTAATCAACTTTGTGCAAGAGCAGTAGCAAAGGGAATTGACATTTATAAAGTTTTACAAGCAGCATGTATTAACCCCATTTTACATTACAAACTTGATGTAGGTATTTTAAGAGTGGGTGATAAAGCAGATTTTATAGTTGCAGAAGATTTGGTTAATTTCAACATTCTTCAAACTTATATCAATGGAGAATTGGTTGCAGAAAATGGAAAATCGTTTATCCCTTCAAAAAAAGTTCAACCCATTAATCAATTCAATTGCCAAAATATTTCAATAGCAGATTTGAAATTTTCTGTTGATGACTTTAAAATAGAGAATGTTCCCGTAATTGTTGCTTTAGATGGTCAACTTATAACAAATAGAATCGATATTAATAAAAATCTACTTCAAAAAAATGAAGCACTAGAAAGTAATGTTCAGATAGATGTATTAAAAATGGTT
>JANLVQ010000241.1:0-2216 GCA_031364085.1 Chitinophagaceae bacterium | reverse complement strand
GCTGCTGCAATTTTTGTAATAGAAATTGATGATGTATTACTGGCTAAAATGCAATTGGCTGGAGCAGCTTCATCAATTTGTTTAAAGATTTTTAATTTTAAATCTACATTTTCTGTTGCTGCTTCAACCACTAAATCTGCTTGAGAAACTCCAATTGCCAAATCTGGCTGAAGTGTAATATTTGCAAGGGTTGCAGCTTTTTGTTCTGTTGTTAAAGTTCCTTTTGCAACTTGTCTATCAAGATTTTTATTAATGGTTGCTAATGCTTTTTCTAATTGTACTGCATTAACATCTATCAATGTTACATTAAAACCTGTTTGTGCAAATACATGTGCTATTCCGTTGCCCATTGTGCCTGCACCAATAACTGAAATATTTTTCATCATATTCTATTTTTAATGCTGCAAAGAAACAAATGAAAAAATAAAATGTGGAATAAGATGTTGCTAAAAGCAACAGGATAAAAAATCACTACAAATTAATTAATTTGTAGTGATTATAATTTTAGGGTCTTATTTTAGTAACTGTAAACGTGTCTGTTTTTGGACACCCATCTTCAAATAATATTGTAGTAGTAAATGTTAACGTATATTCTTCAGGGCAGTTTGGGTTTATTTTCGTAGTTGGTATAGCAAAAACTGCTGCATAATCCATAGGTAATTGATACGAAAGTGTTGGGGTATGAATTTTTGTGACACTTGTTGCAAATGTTGTAAGTTGTGCTGTTGGAATACCTAATTGTGCTGCAGTAAGAGGAGGCAAATGTAAAATTGCCCATGCACCAGCTGGTGCATTAAGACATTTTGTTCTTCGTTTAGAAGAAGTAATTGTTGTGGTAATTTTTGAAACTTTTTTGGGCTGGGCTTGTATTCCATAATGGATAGTAAATGTTGGTAGTGTATAGTTTGCTAAACTTCCTACATTAAACCCAACATTAGGTTGGGTTGATATTACACCATATAAACAAGGATAATTGCCACAGGAAACCAGCATTTGTTCTGATGTAGTTTCGCAAACTAAATTATTGTTATTCTTAAGTTCAATTTTAAATTTTATAATACCAGAAAGCATTCCCCCTTCAGTATAGGTAATGTTAACGTTAGCTTGATTATTAACTAATGAAAATGTAACTCCTGCTGGTTGGTTATTAAAATTTGAACCAAGTACTAGTGGAACTAAAACTACAGAGTTTCCTGGTGAGCTAGCCACTAATTTAAAGTTTAATGTGAACTTTCTAGGCTGAGTTTGTTGTACACAAACAGATGAAAAATTTTGTACTGTAACACAAGTAGATGTTTGCGAAAAAACAATAGAAGACAATAGTAATTGAAAACAGCAAACAATTACAAATGCTTTTGCAGATTGATGTTTCATTTTGTTATTTTTAGTTAAGAACTTTGTCGAATGTAGTGAGAAAATAACAAATTGATAGAAAAATAATAACTTATTTTATTTCATATACGAAATAAAAATTTTTCACATTTTTCAAATAAATCAATTCTAATTTATAATCAATTAATTATCATTACAATTTCAGTTCTCTTCGCCACAACGTCCCTTAGCTAAATCACACGCCTTAAAAGGAGACGTTGTGGGGAAGGAAAATATCTATCCAACCCATTACTGTAAAAGTTAAAAAATGTGTTGAAGATTGATCTCTTATTTTAAAGCCATCTGCAAATTGGTAGCTCATAAAATATTTTGTTAAATATAAATAATTGCTAAAAGCAATATCGTAAAGCTACGAGGCTACAAGCCTCGTAGAGCGAATTTCACTAGTAGATTACAACTTCTCCATTTCACTACTCACAAATTCCATTAAAGTTTTAATATGGCTTGGTGATAAATCAAATTTTAAACCTGCTGCTGCATATAGTTCAGGTAGAGTTTTAGTGCCACCCAAACTAAGTGCATTAATATAATTCCTAATCCCCAATTCCTTATTCCCAATATATTGCATCCATAAACCAATGGCACCAAGCTGTGCAATACCATACTCAATATAATAAAATGGCACTTCGAATAAATGTAATTGTCGTTGCCAACCAGTTTGTCTGTATGTTTCTAAGCCAGAAATATCCATTACTCCAGTAGAAAATTCATTAGTGATTTGTAACCACATATTTGTTCTTTCATCAATAGTATGATTTGGATTTTGATACACCCAATGTTGAAATTTATCTATAGTTGCTATCCATGGAAAAATAGTAATCACT
>JANLVQ010000232.1:0-7757 GCA_031364085.1 Chitinophagaceae bacterium | reverse complement strand
ATTGTACTTGTTGTATTTTGATTTGATAAAAAAGTATAATTAATGTAAAGCCATACATACCCTGCAAAGCAAGATAGTAGCACCAGAATATGAATATGCTTTTTGATCCAATTCATTAATACACAAATTGTTTAAGTTTTGCCAAGTTTTTTTCGCGAGTTGCACCTTGTATCATAAACCAATCGATGATTGTCCAAATTCCTAGTCCACCACAAGTTAAAAGTTTACCAATTCCTAATCCTGTATCACCAATCATAAAACGATCAATGCCCAACGGTCCGGCCAACAAAGAAATTATTAACATCGTAGTTGGGTCTTTAAATTGTAAAGTTTGAACAACACTCCATTTAGAATCATCTTCTTGTAATAAAACTTCTCTTATTTTGATTACATCATGACTTTCAAAAAATTTTGAGTTAGCCATGATAAACATATCTACTTTTTGTGCTTCCATTGTTGCAATTTTGGTTAATTAATTTGAATTTGAAAAATAATTTCAAGTTCAATAGTAGTAAATATTTTTAGAGATACAAAATATGAATTACAAATTTGTATGAAAGCTAACTATTGTTGATGAGTAGTTTGTAAACTATTCGAGAAAGAAAGTAGATCTATTTCTTTATTATGATGAGCCATAATTTGTAATCCAAAAGGCAATTGATTACTATGTTTAAAAAGAGGAATTGAAACTGCAGGCACACCCACTAAATTGGCTAAAACTGTATATAAATCTGCCAAATACATGGCAACAGAATCTTGAGATTTTTCTCCAATCTTAAATGCAGTTGTAGGAACAGTTGGAGAAATGATAAATTGATATTGAGAAAAAATATTATTTATTGATTGAAATAACATTTGTCTTACTTGCTGAGCCTTGGTGTAATATGCATCAAAAAAACCTTCACTTAAAACAAAAGCTCCGAGTAAAATTCTACGCTGCACTTCTTTGCCAAAACCTATACTTCGAGTTTGTTTGTACATCTGTTGCAAGGATTCAAAATTTTCATCAGCACGAAAACCAAACTTTACACCATCATATCTTGATAAATTACTACTAGCCTCAGCTGTTGTAAGAACATAATATGTAGGTATAGTTTCATCTAATAAATCAAAATCAATAGCTTCAACAATATGACCTTCTACTTTTAATTTATTAATCAAATTTTTAATAGCATTTGCTATTTCTTTATCTAAAGCTTCATGTTCTAAAGCTTGTTTAAAATAGGCTATTTTATATTTTTGGTTAGATGATAATAGAGAGGAATATGTAGGAATTTCTTGAGTGGTTGCAGTACTATCAAAATCATCTGCACCAGCAATAACTTCTAAAACCAAACTTACATCTTCAACATTTTTTGCAAATATTCCTATCTGATCGAATGATGAAGCATATGCAATTAAACCATAACGAGAAATTTTTCCATAAGTTGGTTTAAAACCAACAATACCACAAAAATCTGCTGGCTGACGAACACTTCCTCCAGTATCACTACCTAGGCTCACCATACTCATGTTCATTTGAACAGCAACAGCACTTCCACCAGATGATCCTCCAGGTACATGATTTTCATTCAATCCATTTTTAATGATGCCATAGTAAGAATTTTCACTGCTGCTACCCATAGCAAATTCATCACAATTATTTCTTCCAATAATTATTGCACCTTCTTGCAGCAATCTTTCAACTACTGTTGCATGATAAATTGAAATAAAATTTTCTAGTATTTTTGATGCTGCAGTTACTTTATGGCCTTTATAGCAAATAACATCTTTAATAGAAATAATTACACCATGTAATTTTCCTAAAACAGCTCCATTTTGTTGTTGTTGATCTAATAATGAAGCACGTTCTATAGCATCATTAAATACTTCAACAAAAGCATTCAGATGTTGGTATTGCTGAATTTTTTGTAAGTAAAATTTTACTGCCGACACACAATTAGTCTCTTCTTTTTGTAAAGCCAACTGATAGTCTTTGATGGTTGAGAATGGATACAAAGGCTGTAGTAAATTGTAAATATGTGAGAATTATTTAGATTCTGGCTTTTCCTCTTTCTCGTTAATGCCCTTTTCTATTTCGTTTCTTACATTATTTTTCGCATCATTAAATTCACGAATTCCTTTTCCTAAGCCTCTCATTAATTCAGGTATTTTTTTACCACCAAATAACAAGAGCACTACTAAAAGAATCATGATAATTTCTGGCATTCCTAAACTTCCCATAATTATGTTTTTAAAGTGTAAAAGTAAACAATTTAAAATAGAGCTAATTAAAATAAAATAAAAAGCGGAAGTTTAACATTGTAAACTTCCGCCTTAACTATTTTTATTGAAATATTATTTAACTCTTTTTTCTTTAATACGAGCACTTTTACCACTTCTTTCACGTAAGTAAAACAATTTAGCTCTACGAACTTTACCAACTTTGTGTAATAAAATGCCATCGATATTTGGTGACATAAAAGGAAATAATCTTTCAACACCTACGCCATCAGAAATTTTACGAACTGTGAATGAAGCTGTTGCTCCAACACCTTGAGTTTTTAAAACGTCTCCTCTAAAACTTTGAATACGTTCTTTACCACCCTCTACAATTTTATAGTTAACTGTAATATTATCTCCTGCTTTAAATTTAGGGTAATCTTTTTTTGCTGTAAGTTGATCGTGCACAAATTGTACTGCAGTGTTCATAACAAATATTTTAAATCCGATTTTTTCGGACGGCAAAAGTAAGGTTTTACTGATAAATAACAAATAAAATTAAATATTATTTCTACAACATAGCTATCATACTAATTTCAATATTCACTCCTTTTGGGAGTCCTTTTACAGCAAAGGTTTCTCTGGCTGGGTATTCTTTTTCAAAATAAGAGCCATAAACCTCATTTACTACAGCAAACAAACTCATATCGCTCAATAAAATAGTTGTTTTAACCACATCATCAAAGCTCATTTTGGCTTCAGCTAAGATTGATTGCAAATTTTTCATTACTTGATGTGCTTCTGCAGAAGTATTGTTCAACTCTAATTCACCAGAAGATGGAATAATGGCAATTTGCCCACTTATAAATAAAGTTCCATTTTTAAAAATAGCTTGATTATAAGGACCAATTGGTGCAGGAGCATTTAATGTATTAATAATTGTTTTCATAATTTGAAGTTTTAGCAAATAACTGAAAATACTTTTATAACTGAACTTACCTTTGCATTTTTATTATATCATGCACATTCAAATTAGAGCAACAGATAAGCAAAAAGCTATTTTATTACTAAAAAACATAAACCCAGATTTTAAAATCTCTTGGTTTACTAATGAAATTGTGAATGCAGACGCTTATGTTGATTTAACAGATGATGATAGTTCTACTTTTTCAACAATCCTTTCTCAACCTGTTATTAAAAATTCAATCATCAAAACTTGCGAAACTCTTCCAAACAATTATTGCCGAATTAATGCATGGAATGGTTTTTTAGAAAAAGAAAAAATTGAAGCTGCAACATTATCAGAATCATTAGAACCAACTTTTGTTGAAATACTAAATGGATTGGGTTTTGAAGTTTTATTTATTTCTGATATTATTGGATTAGTTTCACCAAGAGCAATTAGCATGATTATTAATGAAGCTTATTTTGGTTTGGAAGATGGAATAAGTTCTAAAAAAGATATTGATACAGCCATGAAATTAGGAACTAATTATCCTTTTGGGCCATTTGAATGGGGTGAAAAGATTGGTTTATCAAATATTGCAAAATTATTGGTTGAACTATCCAAGACTGACTCAAGATACGTCCCTTCTACTTTATTACTTCAAGAAGCAAAAATTTAACTTTGCCAATAATATTACATATTGATACTGCAACAGAATTTGCATCTGTTTGTTTAAGTGATGATGATAAAATACTGGCATTTGAAGCCAATCAAGAACAAAAAAATCATGCTAGCTTTTTACAACCTGCCATACAAAAAATGATGTTGGCAAGCAAAATACATTTGAAAGATATTGATGCAATTTCAGTAACTAATGGACCAGGAAGTTATACAGGACTGAGGGTTGGGTTAGCTTCTGCAAAAGGATTATGCTTTGCTTTAAATAAACCTTTAATTACTTTAAGTACTTTAGAAATAATGGCTACAGCATCAATTGAAGGGAATAATCAATCTGAATTTCTTTATTGCCCTATGATTGATGCCAAAAGAATGGAAATTTTTACTGCTTTATTTACAAACGAATTAATTCTTGTTAAAGATACTCAACCAATGATAATAGATGAAAATTGTTTTGCTGATTATTTAAAAAAACAAACCATCATTTTTAGTGGTTCTGGAGCTGAAAAAGCAAAATCAATAATTAAATCTTCTAATGCTATATTTTCTGATGTTCATCATTCTGCTAAAAATATGATAGCCTTATCAATACATAAATTTCAAAAAAATAATTTTAGTGATATTGCTTATACTAGCCCTAACTATGGAAAAGAGTTTTATACCATTCCTCCAAAAAAATAATTTACATCCCTTCTTTAATTCTTTTAAAACTTGTTGTAATTCCTTTGATTAAAGATGAACTAAACCCTTGATGTTCCATTTCGTTTAAACCTGCTATAGTACAGCCTTTTGGGGTAGTAACTTTATCAATCTCCTGTTCTGGATGTGTATTGTTTTGCAATAATAACTCTGCAGCACCTTTAACTGTTTGTGCAGCAATAAGAGAAGCCACTGAAGCAGAAAAACCAATTTCGATTCCTCCTTGAATATTTGCTCTAATAAACCTCATAGCATATGCTGTACCACAAGCTGCTAATACAGTTGCTGCATCCATTAATTGTTCATTAATAAAAACTGATTTTCCAAGTTGATTAAAAAGGTTGGTAACATATTCAATTTTTTCATCAGAAACTTGATTATTACAAATGCAAGTCATGCTTTGTTGTATAGAGATTGCTGTGTTAGGCATGGCTCTAAAAATTTCAAATCCTTCTCCCAAAATTTCTTCAATATCTTTTACCCAAACACCTGTAATTACACTAATTAAAGTATGTTTCTTATTGTTAAAAAATGGCTTAAACTCTTGTAATATTTCTTTTATTTGAAAAGGCTTAACTGCTAAAATAATAACTTCAGCTTGTTCAATAGCTTCTTTATTATTACTTGTAATATTTAAACCTTTTGCTTTTAAAGCATACAGTGTTGAAATATTTCTTTTAGTAACGGTTATGTTTTCTGGCAAAGTGAATGTTGCAGAAATTAATCCTTCAGCAATTGCTGAACCTAAGTTTCCACCACCAATAATTGCAATTTTTTTATTCATTTTTTAGTAAATCTTTGATCCATTATTTAAATAGTTTCTAACATAATCTTCTACCCCATTTTCTAAAGAATAAAACTCATTGTTGTATCCAACACTTCTCAGTTTACACATATTCGCTTCCGTAAAATATTGGTATTTATCTCTTATATCTAAAGGCATATCAATAAATTCAATATTACTATCCAAATCCAATCCTGTAAAAGTTGCTTTTACCAAATCTTCAAAACTTCTTGCTTGTCCTGTGCCTAAATTATATAATCCATTTTGTATCCAAGATTCTTCCATCATTTTTTCAGTTACCCAAAATATTACCTGAATTAAATCTTTTACATAAACGAAATCTCTTAATTGTTTTCCATCTTCAAAATCTGAACGATGAGATTTAAATAATTTTACTACCCCTGTGTTTTTGATTTGATTGAAAGAATGCCAAATTACACTTGCCATTCTACCTTTATGTGCTTCATTAGGGCCATAAACATTAAAGAACTTTAAGCCAGTCCAATATTGAGGAGATTGAGGTTGTTGCAAAGCCCATTTATCGAATTCATTTTTACTTTTTCCATAAGGATTTAGTGGCTCTAATTTATATGGCAATTCATGATTATCATCATAACCAAAAGCACCATCACCATAAGTTGCAGCAGATGAAGCATAAATAAGAGGGATGTTTTTTTCAACACAATAATTCCAAACATTTTTAGAATATTCAACATTTAAAGTTGCATGAACTGCATAATCAAACTCTGTAGTATCTGTTCTTGCACCAAGATGAATAAAGATTGAGGGGGTATTTTTATTTTCATCTAACCAATTAAATAAACTTAATCTTTCAACTGCTTTAGAGTATGTTTTATTTTCCCAATTTTTTCTTTTTTCTTCAACACCAAAATCATCAACAATAATAATATTATCAAAGCCTTGATCATTTAAAAATTGCAACATGCAAGAGCCAATAAATCCAGCAGCTCCTGTTAAAATTATTTGAGATTGTTTATTCATTTTTTAAATTAATGTGCAAATATCCTTAAAAGAAAGGTAGCTTAACCTAAAGAAAAGCTATTAATAAGAAATAGTTTATTTATTTTGGCTATTCTTAAAATTAATGAATTGTACTATTTACTTTTTATAATTTACTTCACAGCTTGTTTATATTTTATTGCAAATAATACTTTTTTTAAAACCAGTAATATTTCAAAAATAAATTTATTCATTTTATTCGCTTTAAAAATAGCTGCTGGATTAGCTTATGCTTACTATTTTTCATTGCCCTCACAAATTAACACAAGCGATACTTGGCAATACTTTAATGAAAGTTTAGTAGAGACAGATAAGCTATTGCATAAACCCAAATTGTTTTTTAGCGAACTATGGTATAATCAATATGTTGATAACAGTGGATTATTTACAGGAATACATTCTTTTTGGAACGACTTAAAAACAACAGTATTTGTAAAAGGATTAGGCATTTTAAATGTGTTCAGTTTTAAGAACTATTACATTAATTTAATCTTCTTTAACCTCTTTGTTTTTGGTGGTTGCATTGCGTTATATAAATTAGTATCAGCATATTTTGAAATAAAAAGTTGGTTATTGATTGTTTCAATTTTTCTTTTACCCAGTTTTTTATTTTGGTGTAGTGGATTACACAAGGATGGAATTATTTTTTCGTGTGTTGCATTAATACTTTACTACTATAATCTTCAACTAAATCAATCCATTTCAATTAAAAAAAATTGTTGCATTATATTTTTTTTAATCATAATTTTTTTGTTACGCAATTATGTTTTATTGGCTTTACTACCAGCTTTAGCAGCTTGGTATTGTTCAACAAAGTTTAATATCAACCCATTTTTAATTTTTGCAACAACAATTTTAATTTGCTTAACAGTTTTTTTCTTTTCAAGCTCTTTAAATATTACCAAATCAATTGGAGGTTCAATAGTTCAAAAACATCAAGAATTTCAAATGCTTGAAGGAAAAACAAAAATTACAACACCAAAACTTGAGAATTCAACTACAAGCTTAATAAGTTATTTTCGATTTGCAATAAAAACTGTCATTATCCAACCCATACCATCAAAAAATAATGGTTTAGCTCAAAACGTAACTTCATTTGAAAATTATTTTTATTTGTTGATTGCAATAGTTTCTATATTTTTTATATCTCACCAAAAAATAAATTCTTCTTTATTATTATCATTACTTTTCATCACATTTTTTATTTATCTATTCATTGGATATACTGTTTGCTTTTCAGGTGCTATTGTAAGATATAGAAGCATAATTTTACCTTTCAGCATTTTGCCATCTGTTTTGTTGATTTTTGGTAAGCTTAAAACTAAAAATCAGTCCTAATATAAGATTTGATATTTATTGATTAAACCTATATTTGCAACTCGAAAAATTAAACAAATTGGCTACAAAATTTTCAAAAGAAACCTATTT
>JANLVQ010000186.1:0-2495 GCA_031364085.1 Chitinophagaceae bacterium | reverse complement strand
AGTGAACAATTACTTGTAAATGGTAGAACCGATTTTTATTTTTCAGATGATAGCAGTAGAGGCTATATTAATAAATTAGATTTTAAAGTTGATGAAATGATTGCTAAAATAGAAGCACACCCTAATCATATCGATATTATTAAACTTATTCTTCCAAAACCATTAGCACCACAACAAACCATACAAATTGAAACGCCTTTTCATGTTAAATTGCCTTATAATTTTTCAAGAGGAGGACATGTTTTGAACGATTATCAAATTACACAATGGTATCCAAAACCTGCAGTGTACGATACTAAAGGTTGGCACCCTATGCCATATTTAGATCAGGGAGAATTTTATAGCGAGTTGGGCAGTTTTGATGTGAGTATTACAGTACCCAACAATTATTTAGTTGCTGCAACAGGCGTTTTACAAACCACAATAGAACTTGAACATTTAAAAAAATTAGGCAAATTAAAATTCAATCAACAACCCAATTATAAAATTGAAGATGTTGTTATTGAAAAAAAATCATTCTTCCCATCAAAGCCTTTAAAAAAAGCAAAAACTGAAAATATTGTTAGAAAAGCTAAACCAATTGGAACCAAAACTTTACAATATCATCAAGACAATGTTCATGATTTTGCCTGGTTTGCAAGCAAAAATTTTTTAGTTCAATACGATACGCTTCAACTAAAAAATAAAACTGTTGATTTGTTTTCTTTTTCTCATAAAAACAGAGAAAAAAGTGCTGCTAAAAATATTGCATACATTAAATCTACTTTAAAAAATTACAGCAATTGGTTGGGGGAATATCCATACCAAACAGCAACAGTTGTATTAGGTAAACAAGATAAAGAAGATGGCATGGAGTATCCAACCATTACCTACATCAACACTTCAAATAATTTTGTAGATACAAGAGATGTAATCTCTCATGAAATAGGGCACATTTGGTTGTATGGTATTTTAGCTAGTAATGAAAGAGACCATGCTTGGATGGACGAAGGCATGAATAGATATTACGACAAAAGATTTTTTAGAGAAAAAAACGATACTAAACTATTGGCTGATGATGGCTTAGATGTAATTAATTACAGCTTAAATAGAATTAAAAAAAATATAGCTATAGATACTGTTTCAACAGCATTTCCAAGAGAATATTACGGTTTAAAAGTTTATGAAGATGCCGCTAATTGGATGTTGCTTTTAGAAAAATATTTAGGTAAAGATATTTTTGATGCTGCTATGAAAACGTACTTTGAAGAATGGAAGTTTAAACACCCATATCCCGAAGATTTTATAAAAACTATTGAAATTGCAACAGGAAAAAACTTGAATTTTCATTTTAATAAACTCTATCAATTTAACATAGAGCAAACAAATAGTAAACCTAGCATTAAAGCTGCATTTGTTTTTCCACAAAAAAACACTACCAAGTACCAGTTTATTTCATTTGCACCAACAGCAACCTATAATTTTTACGATGGTATTAGATTAGGAGCAACTATTCACAACTATCAATTGCCATTACCTAAATTTCAATTTTTATTAAACCCAAGTTTTGGCACAAGTAGCAGTAAATTTAATTTATTTGGAAGAGCATCTTATAACATCTACAAAAGAAAATCATGGTTAGAAATGAGTGTAAGCTTTCAGCAATATACTTACGATAATTTTATTTCAGATGCAAGTACAAAATTTAATTTAGGAATTACAAGATTGGTTCCATCAATAAAATATACATTATACAAAAACGATTTACGCTCAACCCAACGAACAGTTATTGGCTTTAAAACTTTTTATTTACAAGAAGAAAATTTATTGTTTTCAAACAGCAATAAAATTACAACACCCAAAACAAAATCTTACATTAACAGATTGTACTTTACTAAGTTTGATAACAGGATATTGTATCCTTATCATATTAATGTAACTATTGATCAAGGAGAAGATTTTATTAGAGCCGGATTAACTGCAAAACAGTTTTTTAATTATCCCAAACACAAAGGAGGAATTGAAGCTAGATTTTTTGCAGGCAAATTTTTCTATTTAAAAAGCAAAACATTTTTACAACAATACTATACCGATAAATATCATTTAAACATGAGTGGCCCTAAGGGTTATGAAGATTATACTTTTAGTGATTATTTTGTTGGTCGTGGAGAATTTGAAGGTTGGAGAAGTCAACAAATTATGGAAAGAGATGGATTCTTTAAAGCTAGAACAGATTTTTTAGGCAACAAAGTAGGCAAGTCTGACGATTGGTTAATTGCAACAAATTTTAATATTGATGTTCCTGGTTTGCCCGAGTTAAAATTATTTGCAGATGTGGGTACTTATGCAGAAGCTTGGGTAGATAATCCAGCAACAGGAAGGTTTTTATTCGATGCAGGAATACAACTTTCATTATTTAATAATGCAGTAAATATTTATGCACCTATATTGTTTAGTAAAGTGTATAGAGATTATAACAAATCTATTTTAGGCGATAAAATATTTTCAAAAACAAT
>JANLVQ010000167.1:0-8729 GCA_031364085.1 Chitinophagaceae bacterium | reverse complement strand
TTTCTTTTCATTTTCATTCCAATCTACCCAACTAAACTTAGGATTTTTACCTTTTACTTTAGCTAGAATAGTAGAGCTTTCAACACTTTTAGGTGCATAACCAAGAACATCACCTGGCTTACATGAGTAAGAAGGGATATTACAAACTTCACCATTAACTGTGATGTGTTTGTGGCTTACCAATTGTCTTGCTTCAGGTCTGCTAGCAACTAATCCCATTCTAAAAATGGCATTATCTAATCTAGCTTCAAGTAGTTTAATAAGATTCTCACCTTTAACACCACTCATTTTTGAAGCTTCTCCGAATGTTTTACGAAATTGACGCTCTAAAAGACCATAAGTGTATTTAGCCTTTTGTTTTTCACGTAACTGAAGTGCGTATTCACCTAATTGTTTACGTTTTCTAGCAGCACCATGCTGCCCTGGTGGGTTGCTGTTTTTTGTCAACCATTTTCCATTGCCTAAAATAGGCTCTCCGAAAATACGAGAGATTTTGGTCTTAGGACCAGTGTACCTTGCCATAGTTTTTTTTCATTTCGATTTTTTTAGAATTCGTTGCGTCGATCGGTTAAAAATCGTAAAAAATAAATCGGGCAACCTTTTTTAAATGAAAACCAATAAATATTTAAGATTGAAGATTGTTAATTTAATGATTGAAAAATTATCAATCAACAAATCAACCAATCATCAAAAATTATACTCTTCTTGCTTTTGGAGGGCGACAACCATTGTGTGGCATTGGAGTAACATCTTTAATAGAAATTACATCTATACCTGATTGTGCAATGCTTCTAATAGCACCTTCACGTCCAGACCCTGGGCCTTTTACAAATACTTCTACTTTTTTAATACCTGCATCCATTGCAACTTTAGCTGCATCCGAAGCAGCCATTTGACCTGCATAAGGAGTGTTTTTCTTGCTACCTCTAAATCCCATTTTACCTGCACTACTCCAAGAAATTACTTGTCCTTGTTTGTTTGTAAAAGCAATAATGATGTTGTTGAAAGTTGCACTAATTCTTACTTCGCCAGCAGCATCTACTTTAACTACTCTTTTTTTTGCCGCTGATTTTGCACTGTTTTGTGCTTTTGCTGGTTTTGCCATTTTTTGTTTTTTAGGTAATCTTCTAAATGATTCGCCTCCTGAGAATTTTGTTAACTCGATCCAGCGATGGTTATATAATTAATTAAACACAAATTCCAAATCAAGGTTTTGATTTGGAATTAATGAGTTAATTCTTATTTCTTAGCTACTTTTTTCTTACCAGCAACTGTTTTACGTTTCCCTTTTCGAGTACGACTGTTGGTTTTGGTTCTTTGACCACGAACTGGTAATCCTTTTCTATGACGTAAGCCTCTGTAACAAGCAATATCTAATAAACGTTTAATGTTCATTTGAGTTTCGCTTCTTAAAGCACCTTCTACTCTAATTTCTTCAGTAATAATATTACGAATAGCAGTTAACTCGGCATCGTTCCACTCGTTAACTTTTTTATCATAACTAATTCCTGCTTTATCAAGAATTCTTTGAGCAGTTGAACGACCTATTCCAAAGATGTAAGTCAATCCAATTTCGCCTCTTTTGTTTTTTGGTAAATCTATACCGGCAATACGAGCCATTTATTATAATTGTTAATTGTTAATTATTAATTGTTAATTACAAGGTTTATCCTTGACGTTGTTTAAAACGGGGATTCTTTTTGTTTACCACAAAAAGCACTCCTTTTCTTCTAACAATTTTGCAGTCTACACTGCGTTTTTTAATTGATGCTCTTACTTTCATAAAAATTGTTTTTAACTAAGCAATGCTTAATTATTTATATCTAAAATTTATTCTTCCTCTTGTTAAATCGTATGGGCTAATTTCAACACCCACTTTATCTCCTGGTAAAATTCTAATGTAGTGCATTCTCATTTTACCACTAATTGTTGCCAAAATTTCATGCCCATTTTCTAACCTTACTTTAAACATTGCATTACTTAAGGCTTCTAGTATTACTCCATCTTGTTTAATTAGGTTCTGTTTTGACATATTTTTTTTCGGGTTGCAAAAATAGAGGTATTAGGTGGAAAAAATCAAATTTGAAACAAAAATTCTTTAGTAATTATTACAAAAAAGCATTTTTTTCTTTTTTTTATCAAAAAACTACTTTCGAAAACACTTTTTTATTTTTTTTTTCAAATTAAAGTGGTGCGGTTATCCCAACCTTGCCCCCAGAAAATAGGTTACTACCACCAAATTCTAAATTTAAACTAAGCTTTTTTGTAATTTTAAATCTTGTTCCAATTTGTGCAGCCAAGCCTAAACCTGAAGTGCCAGTGCTTGGATTATTGTTCGATGTATTCCAAATATTAAAACCTAAACTTAAACCTGCATAAAGATCCCAAGTGCTACTCATTTCTAATAATTCGTTGAAGTGGTAATTTGCATTAGCCGAAACACTAATAACATTTTGTTTGTAAGCAACATTATTATAATTATCATTAAAACTTCTAATACCTACTTCTCCTCCTAAAGTAAATGATTTGTTTAAGCCAACATCAAAGCCAGCATAAATAGGAATACCTTTAGATGATAAACCTAAACCAACATTAAATTGACTTTGACCTTTACTTAAAGGAAATTGTGCATACAATTGAGAAAATGTAAAAAAGGCAATGCTGAGAATGATTAACTTTTTCATAGTTGTAGTTTTTTAATTGTTAAAGAATAATTATGCCATGTTATGAAATACTTTATTTACGTCTTCATCTTGTTCTAATCTTTCAATTAATTTACTTACATCTTCAGCCTGTTCATCAGTTACAGGTACTGTTGTAGTTGGTATCCACTCTAACTCGGCACTAATTGTAGTAATATTTTTTTCTTCTAGCCCTTTTTGTAAATTGCCAAAATCGGTAAATGCAGATCTTAAAACGAAAATAGAATTGTTATTGTCATCAACACTTTCACCTAGTTCATCTAATCCAAAATCTATTAATTCTAGCTCTATATCATCAATATTAATTCCCTCTGGATTTAATTTAAAAACGCCCATTTTTTTAAACTGAAAGCTTACACTACCACTATTGCCTAATGCACCACCACCTTTATTAAAACAAGCTTTTACATTTGCAACAGTTCTTACATGATTGTCAGTTGCAGTTTCAACAATTAAAGCAACTCCATGCGGGGCATATCCTTCATACAAAATTTCTTCATAATTGGTTGTATCTTTTCCTAAGGCTCTTTTAATGGCTGCTTCAACCCTGTCTTTTGGCATACCTACACTTCTAGCATTTTGAAAACACCTTCTTAATGCTGGATTAGTGGCAATATCAGGTCCAGCTGCTTTTACTGCTATAATAATTTCTTTACCAATACGTGTAAATTGCTTGGCCATTCTGTCCCAACGAGCAAACATGGTTGCTTTTCTAACTTCAAAAATCCTTCCCATAATTTTATTATTCGCCGCAAAAGTAAGTTAGAAACACTAAATCTGTAAAAGGAATAATAATTATTGATTAAAACATTTTCAAAATCTTATTGAAGCCTATCGATGGCATATCATTATTTTTGTATTAATGCAAAAGTTTTTAATAATACAAACTGCTTTTATAGGTGATGCAGTTTTGGCTACAGGAATTATTGAAAAAATTCATGCTACATACCCTAATGCTTTTATAGACTATTTAATTAGAAACGGCAACCAAGACTTATTTAATAATCATCCATTTATTAACCAAGTTTTAGTTTGGGATAAGCAACAAAAAAAATATTCTAATTTATTTAAACTCATTTTTGAAATAAGAAAAAATAGATATGATGTTTTGATTAATATTCAACGGTTTGCTGCTACAGGTTTTATCACAGCATTTTCAAATGCTAAAATGAAAATCGGGTTCAATAAAAATCCTTTTAGTTTTTTGTTTGATGTGAAAGTGAAACATAAAGTAGATAATGGATTACATGAAATTGAACGAAATCAGTTATTGGTAGAAAGCATTTGCCCTGGTGATGCATCTAAACCAAAACTTTATCCATCTCAACATGATGAAGATTTTGTTGCAAAATATGATAATGGAAATTTTATAACAATTGCACCAGCTTCGGTTTGGTTTACTAAACAATTTCCATCTCAGCAATGGTTAAAACTTATTAGTGCGTTGCCCAAAAATTGTATAGTTTATTTATTAGGTGGAAAATTAGATATAGAATTATGTAGTATTATTAAAGACTATTGTAAACATTGCAATGTAGTGAACTTAGCAGGACAATTAAATTTTTTACAATCTGCAGCACTAATGAAACATGCTAAAATGAATTATGTAAATGATTCTGCACCCATGCATTTTGCTACTGCTGTAAATGCTGCAACATGTGCAGTGTTTTGTTCAACCATTCCTTCATTTGGTTTTGGACCATTGAGTGATCGGAGTTTTGTTGTTGAAATTGCAAAAAAACTTTCGTGTAGACCTTGTGGTTTACATGGGAAAAAAGATTGCCCACAGGGACATTTTAATTGTGCGAATGAAATTAAAACTGCACAATTATTAGAAGTATTAAGTGTATAATTTTTAAAGTTTGTAAGTATTATGCAAGTGAGTTTGTCACCATTCGAAAGTTTTATTTTAAAAAAAATTGCTTCAGTAGCACAAGAGTATAATATTGAAACTTATGTTGTAGGTGGTTTTGTACGCGATAAAATAATGTTGAGAAATACTAATGACCTTGATGTAGTTTGTATTGGTGATGGTATTGAATTAGCAGAAAGAGTTGCTCAAAAATTTAATCCAACTCCTCAAGTATCTTTTTTTAAAAATTTTGGTACAGCACAAATTAAAATTCCAACAATTCAAAGTGGAGAAAATTCGGATTTTTTTGAAATAGAATTTGTTGGAGCACGAAAAGAAAGTTATTTAACAGAAAGCAGAAAGCCTGAAATTAGTGCTGGTACATTAACAGATGATCAAAATAGAAGAGACTTTACCATTAATGCTTTAGCCATTAGTGTAAATAAAAAAGATTATGGTAAAATTTTAGACCCATTTAACGGACTTGCAGATATTGCAGCAGGCATTTTAAAAACACCATTAGACCCTAAAATTACTTTTAGTGATGATCCATTGAGAATGATGCGAGCCATTCGTTTTGCTACTCAACTAAATTTTATTATTGATCCTAAAACATTTGAATCTATTATTGAAAATGCACATAGAATTAAAATAGTTTCTCAAGAAAGAATTACAGATGAACTCAATAAAATTATGATGTGTGTTAAACCATCAATTGGTTGGGATTTATTAAGTAAAAGTGGGCTACTTCAAATCATTTTTCCAAAAATGATGGCATTACATGGTGCTGAATTTGTTGATGGCAAAGGGCATAAAGATAATTTTTATCATACCTTACAAGTATTGGATAATATTTGCGAGAACACTAATAATTTATGGTTGCGTTGGGCTGCTTTGTTACATGATATTGGCAAACCTGCAACAAAAAAATTTGAAGAAGGTCATGGCTTTACTTTTCATGGCCATGAAGCAGTTGGGGCTAAAATGGTTCCCAAAATATATGCTCAATTTAAATTGCCTTTAAACGAAAAAATGAAGTATGTTCAAAAATTAGTAGAGCTGCATTTGAGGCCCATAAGTCTTACTAGAGAAAATATTACAGATAGTGCTTTAAGAAGACTATTATTTGATGCTGGAGATGATATTGATGATTTAATGACCTTGTGTAAAGCAGATATTACTAGTAAAAATAAATTCAAAGTTAAACGTTATTTGCAAAACTTCGATTTAGTGCAAGAACGAATGAAAATTGTTGAAGCTCAGGATAAACTTAGAAACTGGCAACCCCCAATTACAGGTGAAATTATTATGGAAACGTTTGGTTTAAAGCCAGAAAAAAAAGTTGGCATAATAAAAGATGCCATTCGAGAAGCTATTTTAGATGGAGTGATTAAGAATGAATACAAAGAAGCTTTTCAGTTCATGTTAAAACAAGCTGCTGCATTAAACTTGCAACCTGTAAAATAAAAAAACCGTTTCAAGAAATTGAAACGGTTAGTAATTTTTATAGGAATAATTAAATTATTTTAATCCTTTTTCGTCAGATACTGTAAGTTTATGACGACCTTTTGCACGGCGACTAGATAAAACTTTTCGTCCATTCGCAGATTCCATTCTTTTACGAAATCCATGAACTGATTTACGACGACGTTTGTGTGGTTGAAATGTACGTTTCATTGTTTAAACAATTTTTTAATACTCAAATTTGGTTTCATTTACAGTAGTCACCATACCACCGTTTGTGAAAGGTTTGCAAAAGTAAGGGTATGGGATTAAAAATTAAAAATTATTTAAACTTTTAGCGAATTTGTACAGATAGAATTATCGCATCTAAATTAATCACTCCAAAAACATGAGGAAATTCTTGATTAATTGAAGGCGATAACTCGTAAACTAATTTGGAAGTTAACTTATTAGGGTCAATGTTTAATTTAATAAGATTAGTTTTTCCTGCAAAATATCTTTCCAAAACACCTTCAACTTGATGTGCAGTACTGCAATGAATAAATCCTTCAATTTCTAAAGAATCAGCTTTGTAAAAACCATTTTTTTGTGCCATCTCCCATTCTTCTAAAGTGGTAACATGATAAATCAATTCCATAATACTAAAATATCTTTTTAATTTGTTGTTCTATTAACATAAAATCGGCAATAACCATTGCAGTAACTGCTTCAATTACTACTGGTGCTCTTAATGCAATACATAAATCATGTCTTCCTTTTACTGAAAATTCTTCTATTGTTTCAGTTTCTGTATTAAATGATTTTTGAATTTTTGGAGTTGATGATGTGGGTTTTATGGCAACTCGAAATACAAGTTCATTGCCATTGGTTAATCCTCCAACAATGCCTCCAGCATGATTAGTTTTTGTGCTGCCCTTATCATCAATTATTGCATCGTTATGTTCTGACCCAAACATTTTGGCTGCAGTAAATCCACTTCCAAATTCAATTCCTTTTACCGCAGGTATTGAAAAAATGGCATGACTTAAAATACTTTCTACACTCTCAAAAAATGGTTCACCTAAACCAATAGGCAAGCCAATTACTTTGCATTCAATTATACCTCCAACAGAATCTTTTGCTGCGATAGCTTTTTCTAGTCCTTTATCAGCATCTGTTTCGCCACCTATTTCAACTATTCTAGATACAATTGAAATGTTTTGTAATATTTTTTTTGCAACAACGCCTGCAGCAATTAAACAAACGGTGAGTCGGCCACTAAAATGTCCACTTCCTCTATAATCTTCAAATCCTCCAAATTTTTTTGATGCTACAAAATCAGCATGCCCTGGTCGTGGAATTTTTCTTTGCTCTTCATAATCCTTACTTCTAATATTATTATTTTCGAAAAGAATAGTTAAAGGAGCTCCAGTTGTTTTATTGTTAAAAATTCCTGATTTGAAAATGGGAATATCATCCTCCTTACGTGGAGTTGTGCCTTTTTGTAAACCACCTTTTCTTCTTTCAATATCTAAATAAAAATTTTCTTCAGTTAATGATACGCCAACAGGAACTCCATCAATAATAATACCAACGCATGATCCATGCGATTCGCCAAAAATATTCACTCTAAATAATCTTCCAAAACTGTTCATGTAATATTTTAAAAACTAAAAACTAAAATTTCAACAATCAATAATCAATAATTCATCATTTTTTAAGAATCCATTTATTCCAAAGTTGTTTTGCATCAGGAGTTAAATTTAATGCAAAAATACCTATAATAAAACTGATTGAAAATACACTTGCTCTGATGATTAAACCATAAAAGCCAACTAAATTATTACACAAATAAAATGTAATAAAATAACAAGATACTCCTAATAATAATGCTAGTATATTTTTATAATTGAAGGGCTGCATATTGAATTTTCTTCTTAAAAATTCAAATCGAACCAAATTATAAACAGCAATTGAAATAATATCGGCATAGGCAGAACCCAATAAACCAAATTTTACAATTAAAAACCATGTTGCTGGAATTCGAATAGCCAATAAAATAACGCCACTTATAAAATCAAATTTCCAAAAAGTTGATGTAGCAATAATCATATTATTTAAACCTGTTGAGGCATCTATTGTTCTGGCTATACAAATAAAAAACATGGTAGATAAACCATATTTCCATGTTTCCGGAATATGTAACACATCAATTAAGGGTACAACGTTTAACCAAATATTTCCAAAAAGAAATAAAGCCATTAATGATAGATTGATACAGGAGCGACTATAAATTCTGTTAATTTCAGGAAAATTCTTATCCTTCCATGCTTTTGCTAAAATGCCAATAGAACCTCCCATTATTGCCTTTTGTGGTACACTTACTAAATTGGCTCCATATTGTGCTAATACAAAATCTCCAACATAGCTTTGACCCATTAGTTTGGCAATAACAAATGAATCTACAACACTAGTAATGGCAACAATTATAGTTCCACTAAAAATAAGTGTTTGCATAGAAAGCATTTTCTTCCAAAATTTTTTAGTAACCCGACTAATATTTAGGGAAACATGAAAATCATTTCTTCTATTGTAATAAAAAAGAAGAATAAAAAACAAAATGAAAAATTGAAAACTAAAAATGATGATGAAAGTATTGTAGTTGAATACTTTTAAAAAAAATAAAATTATCAGTACTAAAGTCATTAATCTTAGAACTGATTCTTTTAAAA
>JANLVQ010000143.1:0-7534 GCA_031364085.1 Chitinophagaceae bacterium | reverse complement strand
TTTTGGCTTCGCCTTTGCTTGTAAAAATATTAGCATCTACTAAAAAGCTTACTACATCTATGTTTGATTGTATTTTACTCAACTCAAAATTAAATTTTACCACTCCTTCCATATTTTCTAAATCTTCAACACTTAAACTTTCTACAGGTGCAGTTTGATTGGAAAATAATTTTTGAGTAGTTTCAATTGCTAATTTTAATTCACTTTCTCCATGTACAAATCTTGTTACTTCTTTTGCTAAAGCTTTTTGCAAAATTCTTTCACTTGGATTTTTTTGATGCTCAGCATTTAAATCAGCAATTTCTGTTTGAGTTAAGAAAGTAAAAATTTTAATCCACTTCTCAGCATCTGCATCACTACTATTTAACCAAAACTGGTAAAATTGATATGGGGTTGTTTTAACTGCATCTAACCAAATATTTCCTGTTTCTGTTTTGCCAAACTTTCCACCATCAGCTTTTGTAATTAAAGGACAAGTAAATGCAAAAGCATCTCCACCAGTTTTTTTTCTAATTAATTCTGTACCTGTTACAATATTTCCCCACTGATCACTTCCTCCCATTTGTAGTTTACAATTTTTGTTTTTATACAACCAATAAAAATCGTAGCCCTGTACTAATTGATAAGTAAATTCTGTGAAACTCATTCCTGCATTTCCTTCTAATCTTTTCTTAACACTATCCTTACTCATCATATAGTTTACAGTAATATGTTTTCCCACATCTCTTATAAAATCCAAAAAATTTATACTCTTAAACCAATTGTAATTATTAACTATTTCAGCAGCATTGGGTTTCGCTGAATCAAAGTCTAAAAATTGTTCAAGCTGTGTTTTTATTTTAGATAAATTATAATTTAATACCTCTTCACTCAATAAATTTCTTTCTTCATTTTTTCCACTTGGGTCTCCAACCATTCCTGTTGCACCACCTATCAACGCGTAAGGCTTATGTCCACTACGTTGCAGATGCACAAGTAATAAAATGGGAACTAAACTTCCTATATGCAAACTATCGCTTGTAGGATCAAACCCAATATAAGCAGATGTTAATTCTTTATTTAATTGTTCTGCTGTGCCTGGCATAATATCTTGTATTAAGCCTCTCCATTGTAATTCTTCAATCAAATTCATTAAAATATTTTATTAATTTTATTTCAAATCTAGGTTCAAAAAAATGTTTACAACTCATTAAAAAAGTGTGAACAAAAGTAACATAAAATTAATCTATGAACCTTTTTTCAAGTTTATCTTTGCAACTCGAAGAGAAAATGTTTCGAAAAAATGACTTGTATATGCTCATAATAAGGATGAGCGTTTCTAAAGTTTACCTTAAATAAACTACTACAAGTGAATGAATCTTTATTAAAACTTCATTCATTTGTGTGTTGAAAATAATTGATTTGAACACACGATTATATATATCAAAAAATGAACTTTTCGATACCACATCTTACCATGTAAACAAGAGTTTTAAACAACTGGGTCTACAAACAAGTACACGAGTGTATGTTTGTTTTGATGTGTTTAACATTAAAGAACAAGAACTTGCACAATCTTTACATTCAATTTTTTCTGACCCTGTAACTGAAACAGTTTTTACTGATTTACCACAACATGATAAAATTTTAGCTATTGAATATTTGCCAGGACAATTTGATTTAAGGGCAGAATCAGCCATGCAATGTTGTCAACTACTTTTTGGTCATGACAAAATAAAAGTTCAAACTTCTCATATTTACGGATTAAATAATATTTCGAATGATGAAATTCAAATTATCAAAAAACATTTAATTAATACGGTTGACAGCAGAGAAAAAAATATCGAAACGCTAACTATTGAAAAAACAGAAGCAGTTAAAGAAGTAGAAATACATGACAATTTTATTCATTTCTCAGAAACTGAGTTAACCTTTTTTTTAAAAGAAAAATCTTTATCAATTGATATTGAAGATTTGAAATGCATTCAAGCATATTTTATTCAAGAAAAAAGAAATCCAACCGAAACTGAAATCAAAGTTTTAGATACTTATTGGAGTGATCATTGTAGACATACTACTTTTCTTACACAGCTTGAAAATATTAATTTTAAAGGAGATTATAAAGAAGAGTTAGAAAATACCTTCCAAAAATATTTGTCCTTAAAGAAGGAATTAGGAAAAGAGAATGCTCCAATTACTTTGATGGATATTGCAATGATCATCCCAAAATATTTTATCCAAAATAATTTACTTCCTCTTTATCATCACTCAAAAGAAAATAATGCAGCTACTATAAAAATTGATATTGATGTAAATGGAATAAATGAAGAATGGTTATTATTATTTAAAAACGAAACGCACAATCATCCTACAGAAATTGAACCTTTTGGTGGTGCTGCAACTTGTATTGGTGGGGCTATTCGTGATCCATTAAGTGGAAGAGCATTTGTATATCAAGCAATGAGGGTAAGTGGTGCTGCAAATCCATTAGAAAAAATTCAAGAAACTGTAGAAGGTAAATTGCCACAACAAAAAATTTGTAAAGAAGCTGCATTAGGGTATAGTTCTTATGGCAATCAAATTGGTTTATCAACTTCTTTAGTTAGTGAATTTTATGATGAAGGATATAAAGCCAAAAGATTTGAATGTGGTTTTGTAATGGCTGCTGTAAAAAAAGAATTTGTTAAAGAAGAAGAACCTATTGAAGGAGATATTGTTTTATTGTTAGGTGGAGATACAGGTAGAGATGGTATTGGTGGAGCATCAGGCTCATCAAAACAACACAACGAAAAATCTATTACAACTTTACAAGCAGAAGTTCAAAAAGGAAATGCAATTACTGAACGTAATATTCAGAAGCTTTTTAGAAAATCGGCAGTAATTAAATTAATTAAAAAATGTAACGATTTTGGTGCTGGTGGCGTTTGTGTTGCTATTGGTGAAATTGCAGAACACATTGATATTAATTTAAATACAGTGCCATTAAAGTATCAAGGATTAAATGGAACAGAAATTGCCATTTCAGAATCTCAAGAAAGAATGGCTGTAGTTTTAAGTAAAGAACATGTTAATTGTTTTATTGAAGAAGCATTAAGTGAAAACGTAAAAGCTACAGCAATTGCAACAGTAACTAATTCGGGAGCATTAAGAATGTTTTGGAATGGAGAAATAATAGTTGATTTAAAAAGAAATTTTTTGCATACCAATGGTGCAACTAAAAAAGTTGATGTTACTATTAATTTATCGAAATCATATTTCCATTCAATAGCATTCAATAAAGAGAATTTTCTTAGAACCTTATCTAACTTAAATATTGCCTGTCAAAAAGGAATGGTAGAACATTTTGATAGCACAGTTTTAGGCAATACTTTTTTAATGCCTTTTGGAGGCAAATATCAACTTACCCCAACTGATGTTTCTGCACATTTTATTGCAGAACCCACATACACAACATCTACTTTAAGTTTAGCAAGTTGGGGTTATCATCCAAAATTTACAACAGCCAATCCTTATTTAGGTGCTATGTATGCTATTATAGAATCTGTTTCTAAATTAGTAGCTGCAGGAGTAAATTATAAAAATATTTTTTTAAGTTTTCAGGAATATTTTGAACGATTAGGCACTGATGCAACCAAGTGGGGCAAACCACTTGCTACTTTATTAGGTGCACTCGAAACACAATATCAGCTTGGCATTGCTGCAATTGGTGGTAAAGATAGCATGAGTGGAAGTTTTAAAAATTTACATGTGCCGCCCACATTTGTAAGCTTTGCTGTAGCTTGTGAAAAAGCTGAACAAATCATTTCTACCGAATTTAAATCTATACAAAGTTTTATCTATCTTTTCAAAATAAAAAAAAATGAAAAGCAAATTCCAGATTGGAAAAATCTACAAGAATCATGGATTAAAATCAACGATAATATTAAAGCAAAAAAAATAGTTTCTGCAAAGCATATTAAAGATGGAGGCATTGCAACCACTATTGCACAAATGTGCTTTGGAAATAAAATTGGTGCAACAATAGAAACAAAAGAAGCATTATTAAACCTTAGATTAGGAGATATAATATTTGAATCGACAGAAATTTTAAGTGATGATTTTATTTTAGTAGGACAAACAAATACTTCTCAACTATTAACTTTCAATCAAGTTGAAATTTCCATAGATGAAGCCATAAACAGTTGGATGAATACTTTTGAAACTTTATTTCCAACAACAACACCTCACAAAAAAGAGAATATTCCAATCATTAAAATCAGTTCCAAAGCCATTAAAAACATTGGCTTTGGCAAACCAAATATTTTTTTGCCAGTATTTCCAGGAACCAATTGCGAGTACGAAACTGCACATGCTTTTAAAAATGGAAATGTTACTACTTTAAATTTTAATACAACAAGTAAACAAGTGATTGAAAGTTCAATAACTTGTTTTGCCCAACAAATTCATCAATCACAAATATTAGTTTTCAGTGGAGGTTTTAGTGCTGGAGATGAACCTAATGGTTCTGCAAAATACATTGTAAACGTTTTAAAGAATGAACTCATTACAAACAGTATAGATGAATTTTTATTGAGAGGAGGTTTAATTTTAGGAATCTGTAACGGCTTTCAAGCACTCATAAAATCAGGGCTTTTACCATATAGCAAGGTTTGCAACTTAAATAAAACTTCACCAACTTTAACTCATAACGAAATTGGAAGGCATGTTTCACAAATGGTACAAATTAAAGTGGTAAATGATAATAGTCCTTGGCTACAAAACATGAAAGACAAAACCTATTTTGCTCCTGTTTCACATGGTGAAGGAAGGTTCTATGCAATATATGAAACTATACAACAACTACAACTTAAAAATCAAATTGCCACACAATATGTAAACAATAATGGCAATGCAACAAATATTTTTCCTTACAATCCTAATGGAAGTGCTTGGGCAATAGAAGGAATTATTAGTGAAGATGGAAATATTTTTGGAAGAATGGCACATCCTGAACGAGCAAAGCAAAATAGATTAAAAAATATTCCTAACTTGGAATACCAAGATATTTTTAATAATGGCATCAATTATTTTTTATAATAAAACTTAAACTATGAGCTTCGAAAAACAAGAGATGCTTTACGAAGGCAAAGCAAAACAAGTATTTGCAACATCAGATCCAAACCACATCATTATTTATTATAAAGATGATGCAACAGCATTTAATGCAGTAAAAAGAGGAACCATACAAGATAAAGGCTCTTTAAATAATGAAATTACTTCCTTGATTTTTGAGTATTTGATGGCAAATGGCATTGAAACACATTTTGTAAAAAAAATTAACGATAGAGAACAAGTTTGTAAAAAGGTTTCTATAGTTCCTCTAGAAGTTGTTACCAGAAATATTTTGGCAGGTAGCACTGCAAGAATTTTAGGTGTTGAAGAAGGTACAGCAATTTCAAATGTTATTTATGAATTGTGTTATAAAAAAGATGCCCTTGGCGATCCACTAATTAATGAACACCATGCAGTGGCTTTGGGGGTTGCATCATACGACGATATCAAATACATTTTAAAACAAACTGAAATGATAAATAATTTATTGAAGGAACTATTTTTAAAATTAGATATTATTTTGGTTGATTTTAAAATTGAGTTTGGAAAAGATAGTTCAGGTAAAATAATACTAGCAGATGAAATTACACCTGACACCTGCAGATTCTGGGATAAACACACTTTAAAAAAACTAGATAAAGATAGATTTAGAAGAGACCTTGGAGATGTTAGAGAAGCTTATGCTGAAATTTTACAACGCTTAAAAAAATCAAATTAATGGTATACGATAAGATGCATGAGGATTGTGGTGTATTTGGTGTTTATGCAAAAAATCAAATTGATACTTTTTTATTAATGCAATTTGGTTTAATTGCTTTACAACATCGTGGTCAAGAGGCTTGTGGCATATCTTTTCTTACCAACAAAAAAATTTATTCGTTCAAAAAAGAAGGTTTAGTAATAGAAGCATTTGCATCTATCGAAAACCCACCATTGTATCAGGGCAATGCAGCAATTGGCCATACACGTTATAGTACAACTGGTGGTCAAAGTAAAAAAAACATTCAACCTTTATTTGCAAAAAATATTGATGACGAAGTTTTTATTTCTCTTGCTCATAATGGAAATTTAGTAAATAGTACATCCCTCAGAAACTCGCTTGAAGAAGAGGGAATAAAATTTGTTTCCAATCATTCCGATACAGAAGTGATGCTTCGAATTATACAAAAATATTTTCATAAAGGAATTGAATTTGCCATTAGAGAAGTATATAATAATGTAAAAGGAGCATACAGTTGTGTGTTGTTAACTAAAGAAAGCTTAGTAGCCTTTAGAGATCCTTTTGGCATTAGACCATTATCATTAGGAATGATTGAAGATGGAACATATGTAGTAAGTTCCGAAACCTGTGGCTTAGATGCAGTTTCAGCAAATTTTATTAGAGATATTGAGCCTGGAGAAATGATTGAAATTAATGATGCTGGAGTACATTCTTACATGATAAAACAACAAGAAAAAAAAGCCACCTGCTCATTTGAATATATATATTTTTCCAGGCCAGATAGTATCATTAAAGGAGATAGTATTTATCATTTTAGAGAGTTAACTGGTAAAAAACTTTGGGAGCAAACAAGAATAGAAGCAGACCTCGTTATTGGTGTACCAGACTCTGGAGTACCTGCTGCCATTGGTTATGCAACAGCATCTGGCATTCCATTTAAACCTGTGTTATTAAAAAATAAATACTTAGGCCGTTCTTTTATTAATCCTTCACAAGCCATGAGAGAAAGAACAGTGATGTTGAAATTGAATCCAATTATCAGTGAAGTAAAAGGCAAAAGAGTTATTATTATGGATGATTCAATTGTTAGAGGAACAACTAGTAAAAGATTGGTAAATATTTTCAAAAAAGCAGAAGCGAAAGAGATTCATTTTATTTCTGCATCTCCACCCATTATTGCTCCTTGTTTTTTAGGATTAGATACTCCAGAAAAAGAACATTTAATTGCAGCTAATCAATCGCAAGAGGAGATTAGAAAATATTTAGGTGTTGATTCCTTAACATTTTTAAGTATTGAAAATTTAAGAGAACTATTAAAAGAAGAAGGATTTTGTTTTGGTTGCTTTACAGAAAATTATCCAGTAAATAAAAATGAACAAGCAGTTTTAAATTAATTGAATTCATGAATACTTATAAAAATGCTGGTGTTGATAAGGAAGAAGGTTACAAAACTGTTGACCTTATTAAACCAATGGCAAAAAAAACATATAATAAAAATGTACTTACAGATTTAGGTCATTTTGGTGCTATGTATGAATTAGGAAAATACAAAAATCCTGTTTTGGTTTCTGGAACTGATGGTGTTGGAACAAAAATAAAAATTGCCATTGAAGTGGGAAAGCTTGATACCATTGGCATTGATTGTTTTGCCATGTGTGCAAATGATATTTCTTGTCATGGTGCACAACCTTTATTTTTTTTAGATTATTTGGCATGTGGTAAACTAAATGCAATTGAAGCAGC
>JANLVQ010000141.1:0-5658 GCA_031364085.1 Chitinophagaceae bacterium | reverse complement strand
TTTTAAACTCCCCTTTTTAATGCTTTTTTATTTATTCAAAGCCACAGCATCGCTAATAATATTCTTTGTAATTCGTACTGATTGATTAATATATAAATCAGTTTTAATTGCCTTTAACCATGCTTGATATCGTTCTCCTTTTGCTTTATCCGAATTATTATAAAACTTATCATAATCGTCTTTTAACACCTCTATATTTAGCAAGTCGTTTAATCTAGTTAATTTATTATTTTGTTCTACTGTACTTGCAATTTTTTTTTGATATGCTTTATATTTTTATAATTGCAAAGGTTTTGGTTCATCCATTCTTTTATTTAACCATGCAGCATTTTCTTGAATTAATTTGAATGTTATATTTTTTGCAATTTCTTCATTTTCTTTTTTAATTAAAGCTGAAGTGTAATACATATTTTTATATGGCACATAACTGGCTTTTGTAATTTCATCCCAACCTAAAGATGAAGCATTATCTTTTTCACGAATTTTTAAATGTTCATAAATATCTGGTAAAGCAATATCGGGTGTAACCCCTTTTAATTGTGTTGAACCCCCATTAATTCTATAAAATTTTTGAAAAGTAAGTTTTAAAAAACCTAAATCTTTTTGTCCATCAATATTACCCATAAAATCTAATCTTCGAGTTAAAGGAATATTTCTTTGTACAGTTCCTTTACCATAAGTTGAGCTACCAACAATCACTCCACGATTATAATCTTGTATAGCAGCTGCAAAAATTTCACTTGCAGATGCACTAGCTTCATTTACCATTACAGTTAAAGGACCATTATACAAAACTGTTGTTGTTCTATCATCCAAAACAGTTGATTTGCCATCTTTATCTCTTACTTGTACAACAGGACCACCGGGTACAAACAAGCCCACCATTTGTACAACTTCATACAAAGAACCTCCCCCATTAGATCTAAGGTCCATGATTAAACCTTTAATATTTGCAGATTTTAGTTTTACAATTTCTCTAGCTACATCTTCACTACAACGAGCACCATTAACATCTTCGAAGTTTGCATAAAAATCTGGCACCCATATATAACCAATTTTTTCTCCTTTTTCATTATCAATTACTGCACTACGAACATAGGCTTCATCTTGTACAATTTCAGCACGAATAAGTGATACCACTTTTGTTGTTCCATCGATTTTTTTAATGGTTAATTGCACTTCTGTATCTCTTTTTCCACGAATTAATTTAACAGCATCTGTAATTTCATAACCTACAACATCAACAGGTTCTTCTTTACCTTGAGCTACTTTTAAAATAACATCATTCACCGATAATTCACCACAACGTTGTGCAGGATATGCAGGCATTAAACTGGCAATTTTAATATATCCATCTTGCTCTTGTAACTGAGCACCAATACCAAAAAAACGACCACTCATTTGTTCATCAAAAACTCTTTTTTCTATTGGAGGAAAATAATCGGTATGAGGATCCATTAAATTCACAATAATATTAACGTAAGTATTAAATCTTTCTTCTCCAACAAATTTTGTTTTAATTCGACTGTAAATTTTTTCCAATCCTTTCAACACTTTTGTTCTAGCCTCAACTTCAAGTTGAGTATCTGTTGTATTTTTAATAGAGTCGACAACTGTTTTTGAACGTTGCTCTAATAGATCAATATATCTATCTAAAGCCATATACTTTATCTTTTTTCTCAATCGCTCTTCTCGTTCTGTTTCATTTTTACAAAATCCAAGTTTATCAGAATTTGTTATGACTTCTTCATCGATAGAATAGTTAAAAGGTTGATTTAATATTTTGTGAAAAGTGTTGATTAATTCATCAGTTCTTGCATCATAAATTTTATTGAAAGCAGGTATAAATTGTATAGCAGATTTACCTTGAATTTCATCATCTAAAGTAGTTTCAAATTGCTTGAGTTGATTAATATCTGATTCTAGAAATAAATATTTATCTCCATCCATTTCATTAATGAATTTTGAAAATATTTTTTTTGAAAAATCATCATTAATATTTTGTGGGCTGTAATGTTGTTTGGCTAATAGTTCTCCAACTACTGCTAATAATTTTTGTTCTTGTGTTTGGGGATTTTTATCTCCATTATTTGAAAATGCAACGAATAAACTACCCACCAAAAAAACTACTACCAAAATCAAACCTTTTGTACTCTTCATAAATTTTAAAAATTTGTTCATAAACTGTTTCAAAAATATAGTAAATATTCTGCTCTACTCTTTCCATTTAAATATTAACAAATGTTTTATCTAATAAAAATAGAACTTGTATATAAAACAAAAAAAATGCCATCGTTGAATGATGGCATTTAAATTTAATATTTTAACGCTTATTCAACATACCACTCTTTAACTACATATTTTAATTGTCTATTCACATCCCAAGCTTCTAATTCTTTTCCAATAGCACTTAAGAAACTTGCACCAACACTTCCATCAATAATTCTATGATCGTAACTTAAAGATAAATACATCATATGTCTTATACCAATAAAATCACCTTTATCTGTTTCAACAACTACTGGTCGTTTTTTAATTTCTCCAACAGCTAAAATGGCTACCTGTGGTTGATTAATAATTGGTGTACCCATCAAACTACCAAATGTACCCACATTAGTAAATGTGAATGTACCTTCTGTAACATCATCAGGACTTAATTTTCCTTTTCTTGCATTATCGGCAAGTGTATTTACTGCTCTTGTTAAAGAAATAAAATTCAAATCGGCAGCATTTTTTATTACTGGTACAATTAAATTACCAGTTGGTAATGCAGTAGCCATGCCAATATTGAAATCTTTTTTCATAATAATTTTATCACCAACAACAGAACTGTTGATGATGGGATATTGTTTCATTACTTTTAAAATACACTCAATAAACATTGGTGTAAAAGTAATTTTCATACCTTCTCTTTTTTCGAATTCATGTTTCACACTATTTCTCCAAGTAACCATATTTGTTACATCTGCTTCAGTAAAACTGGTAACATGAGGGCTAGTTTGCTTACTATCTACCATATGCTTAGCTATTAGCTTTCGCATTCTATCCATTTCAATAATTTCTGCATTTTTATAATTTGCAGGATTAAATGCAGGCTCTGCTAATTTTGGTTGCTCTTGAACTACAGAAATAGCAACAGGTGTATCAACTTCTTTAATTTCAGGAGCTGCAGTTTCAACAATTTCGGAAGATGCAACATCTTCAATAATTGGTTCAATTTTTTCTTCAACAAGTTCTGGAACAGTTTCTACTGCAACAACACTTGCAGCAGCCAAAGCTGCTTCTTGTTCTTGCTTTTCCTTTTCAAGTTGAGCAATTTCTTCGTCAGTAATTCTTTTTACGTTTATTGGATAATTTTTTACTTCTGCTTTTTGATGAACAACTTCTGGCTCATGAATTGGTTCTTCTTGAACTACAACTTCTGGTATAGGAGTTTCTTCTACTTGAGCTGTTTGAACTGGGATTTCTTGTACTTCTTCAACCTCTTGTACAGTTTTTTGTGGCACAACTTCAGCTATTACAGGTGCAACAGGTGCTGTGTATACTTGTTGTTGAATAGGAGCAGCTTGAGTTACTCTTCCTGCTCTTTTATCTGCTATATATTGCAATACATCTTTTTTAGAAACTCTTCCATCTGCACCAGTGCCAGTAATTCTTTCTAATTCAGATAAACTTAACCCTTCACTATTTGCAATATTTAACACTAAAGGTGAGAAAAAGCGATTGTTTAAACTTCCAGTATTTATTGGTTGTGGTTGAGGAATAAATGGAATATACTTAGGCTCTGGAACTTGCTCAACAACAGTTTCAACAACTTGCTCAGTTTGTTGATAAGATTCATTTGAAACATTTACTGTTTCCATTACAGGTTCTTGAACTAAAGAAGCTACAACAGGTGCACTAACTTCTTCCATTACTTCTGTTTCAATTCTTGCCAATATACCACCAACAGGCACCACATCATTTACATCATAAACTAATTCTTTAATTACACCCTCTGCAGTTGATGGAACTTCGCTATCAACTTTATCTGTTGCAATATCTAAAAGGGTTTCATCCATCTTTACATGGTCACCTACTTTTTTGTGCCAACGTAAAATGGTTGCTTCAGTAATACTTTCACCCATCTTAGGCATTATAATTTCAGCAATTGCCATAATATTTTTTTTGATGTTATTAAATGATACTAACTAACCCAACCAAAAATTATTTGTTTATAATTTATTACAATAATATATAATAAGCGGCAAACAGTTAATTTATGTTAACAATCTATTGTTCAAAATCAAAAGTAATTAACATTAATTACAAGTTATTCAACCTTTATCCACAATTAATTCACGTAAAAGTACGAGTGCATTTGCAGCAGTTTGTTCAATATTTTTCTTTCTATCAAACCTAAATCGAAAAAGTTTTGTCACCACTTTTTGTTTTGATGCAACTGCCATCCAAACTGTTCCAATTGGCTTATCAGCAGTTTTTCCGCCAGGACCCATAATGCCACTCACTGCAATAGAATAATCAGTATTCATTAATTCTAAAACATTCTTTGCCATAAGGCTCACAGTTTGTTCACTAACTGCTCCAAACTCTTGTAAAATCTTTTTTTCAACATGTAGTACTTTTTCTTTAGCTGCATAAGAATAACTAATTACACTGCCTTCGTAATATTCTGATGAACCAGCAACTGAGGTTAATAGATGTGAAATATAACCACCTGTGCAACTTTCTGCAGTTGATACAGTTTTGTTTTGTTCTTTTAAAAGTTTACCAATTAATTCTTCAATACTAATGTCTTCATCAATGATCATAATATCTTTAACCAAAGTTTTTAGTAGATTAAAATTTTGATTTATTAAGGAAGATAAATTTTCTTTATTGTTACCATAACCAGTTAATCTTAATCGAACCAAACCATAATTTGGTAAATAAGCCAATTTGATATTTTCTGGAAGATTTTTTTCGAAATCAACTAACATTTCTGCAATAAATGATTCACCTACACCCGAAGTAATTAAGGTTTTATGTTCAATAAAAGTTTGAGTATTTTTTTCTGCAAGAAAAGGAATCACTTTGTTTTCCATCAACCATTTCATTTCATAAGGTACACCAGGTAAAGAGAAAAATGCAACGCTTTCTTTTTCAAATAACATTCCTGGAGCCGTACCTACTTTGTTTTCTAAAACTGTACAAACATTTGGCACTTCGGCTTGTTTTATGTTTCGTTCAATCATAGGTCTTTTTAAAACATTTGCAAACAAATTAGTGATATGCTCTAATGTTTCTTGATGAACTATTAATTCTCCCCCAAAATATTTACATAAAACTGGTTTAGTAATATCATCAGCAGTTGGACCCAAACCTCCTGTCATGATAATAATTGATGCATCTTTTTTTTCTCTTTCTAATGCATTAATAATTTCATCTTTATCATCGCCAATAGCTACTCTACGTTTTAAAGTAATGCCAATACTGTTTAACTGTTTAGCAATAAATGCACTGTTTGTATCAATAACCTGGCCCATTAAAAGCTCATCGCCAATTGTAATTATTGTGGCAAAAGTTCGAATTGTTGTTTGCATAAAAATTTAAAATAAAAGCCTCAAAAGAGGCCTTTATTTAGTATGCAAAGATAGCTTGTGTTTGAAATTAATTTGA
>JANLVQ010000140.1:0-18785 GCA_031364085.1 Chitinophagaceae bacterium | reverse complement strand
CAGGGCTTTGTAGCCATGCCATTAAACACCAAATAACCAAAATTTTCCTGATGCATCAATCCATGAAAAAAAAGAATATCTAGAACCTGGATATTTTGAAACAGATGGAATGCCTTTAGTGCCATAATTTCCACCTTGAGCTCTAGTATTTGAACCACTAATCCAAACCCACTCATTAGTTGTGGTATTGTATTTCCATAAATCATTTAAATAACCCACAAGACCATTTGCATCATATCCAATTCCCCCAAACAACCAAAAATTATTTGTTACATCAGTCCATGTTGTTGCTCCATGCCTACTACTAGGTTTATTAAATAATGAACTTATACCCTTCGTACCATAAACACCATTTTTATTCAAAGTGCTATCACCTTTCATCCAAGTCCATTGAGAATTGGTAGTGATTTGTGCATTAGTATTTAAGCAAACACAGATAGATAGATAGATAGATAGATAGATAGATAGATAGATTTTCTCATAAAAGAGTTTTGTAGTTTAGGATAACAATTTCACTTTCAAATTTATAGTGGTAAAATCATAACATCAAAAAATGTTTCGTCATTTCGAACGAAGTGAGAAATCTGTTAAATAATTAATGATGAGATTTCTCGTTCGTGCCTCTCTCGAAATGACGTGGAGTTGGCTTCGTCATTTCGAAGGTTCTTGCCTGAGAAATCTGTTGAGTTCTCTTTAAATAGATTTCACGTTCGTACCTCACTCGAAATGACGAACAAGTATCACCATTTTATAATTTCATCCCACAAATCAATCCATTCTGAATTTATAGAATTTATCAAATTATCTTTCTTTTGTCTATTCCATTTTTTTACTTGCTTTTCTCTTGCAATAGCTTCTTCAATTGTGTTATGGACCTCGTAAAAAACCAAAACTTCTAAATTGTATTTTGTAGTAAAACTATTCTTGTATTTATGAATTTTATGTTCGTTTACTCTATTTAATAAATTAGAGGTTACACCTAAATAAAGAGTGGTTTTATTTTTGTTGGTCATGAAATAAATACAACCTCCTTTTTCCATAAGACAAAATTATCGTCATTTCGAAGGTTCTTACTTGAGAAATCTGTTCAATTATAATTGAGGAGATTTCTCGTTCATCCTTCACTCGAAATGACGTTATAAAAATTATTTCACAATAGATTCAATTAATTTATGTGTTCCATCACAATAAGGAGGGTTTTTTGTATGCTTACAATTACACAACCAAACTTCAGCATCTTCTTCTGCAGTAAATTTTAAACTTTTAAAAGGGAAAATGGTTTCACCATCTTTTTCAAATGCCAATTGTTTATGAGAGCCATCGCATAAAGGATTTTTTTCGCTTAAGCCACAAGTGCACCATGCATAAGTTTTATCTTTTTCAACTTTAACAGCAGTAGGATAACAAGCGAAGACCTTAGGTTTTATCATGAGATATATTTTTTAAGATATTGATACAAATTAAAATTTGATTTTGTTTGAAGTTGCTCTATTTCATCTTTCATTTTTACTTTATCAAATGGTTTCATTTTAAATTGTTGAATAATGTGAAATGCTTTTTCTGCCAGCAACCAAGATTTTTTTTTGTTTGATTTTTGATTGATTCGAAGAAAGAAATTTACTACTTCATTTAAACCTATTTTATTTATTGCAACAGTTTTAATAATTGGAATTTCGTTTTGATGATGATGAAAACTTAGTGACAACATTTGTTTTAAATTACTCACAAATGCATCTGCATCGGGTCTATCAGATTTGTTAACAATAAACATATCAGCAATTTCCATTAAGCCAGCCTTCATGGTTTGTATTTCATCTCCTGCTTCAGGCACTAGCACAACAGCAGTAACATCGGCTAAGCCTGCAATTTCTATTTCACTTTGCCCAACACCAACTGTTTCTACAATTATAAAATCGAATAGTGCAGTTTTTAATACATCAGTTATCTCAATAATTTTTGGATGTAAGCCACCTAAACTTCCACGTGTTGCTAAAGAACGAATAAAAACATTGGGATGATTATACCAACTACTCATTCTAATTCTATCGCCTAATAAAGCCCCTAAATTAAATGGAGAGGAAGGATCTACACAAACTATTGCAACCTTTTTATTTTGTTGAACCAATTGCTCAATAATCGCATCAACTAAAGTGCTTTTACCAGCACCAGGTGGCCCAGTAATTCCAATGATTGGAGTGTTTGAAATGGGCAAGTTTTGCAGAAAATTAAAATAACCTGCAACTTCATTTTCCACCAAAGAAATAGCTCTGGCTAATGATTTAATGTTTCCATCTTTAATTTCTTGCAATAAATTTTGCCACATAATATGCTAAAGTAATTGCTTTACATTAAAGCTATTTATAAATTCTAACTGAAAGAAAAGTTATCTTTTATTTTTAAAGAATAATTTCATTAAATCGGCACATTCTTTTTCTATTATTCCTTTTACTAATTCTGCTTTTGGATGAAATGGCCACACTTCTGGTTTTATCAATCCATCTTCATCTACAAAAAATCTTAGTCCACCACTTTTAACATCGCTTGCTCCATAAACTATTCTTTTTATTTTACTCCAGTATAAAGCTCCAGTGCACATTAAGCATGGCTCTACTGTTACATATAAAGTTGCATCTGGCAAATATTTTGAACCCATTGAACTAAATGCAGATGTTAAGGCCAAAATTTCTGCATGTGCAGTTGCATCATTCAATTTTTCAACTTGATTATATGCTTTGGAAATAATTTTATTATTTATTACTACCACTGCACCAATGGGCACTTCATCTTCTTCAAAAGCAATGTGAGCTTGCTTTAAAGCATGTTGCATAAAATACTCATCGTTATATTCTATCATCAGTAATTATAATTTTTGAAATACATTTTTTGCAAAATCTGCTAGGCTAGGGTCTCGTGCACCCATTAATAATAAAACAGAAGATTCTTTTAAATGAGGTTGTATTTCTTTCAATAAATGATTTCTATCCTCAACAAAATAAGCATTACAGTTTTTATTTTTTAAATCGTTGATCAAATCATTTGCACTAATATCTTTAACTGCAGTACCTCCGGCATAAAATATTTCACTCATCCAAATTTCATCTTGTGGTCGTAATGCTTTTGAAATTTCATCAACAAAATCGTTTCGTAAAAATTTAGTAGGCCCATAACCATGTGGTTGAAACCAAGCAATAACTTTTGTAGCCAAAGGTTGAACAGCTTTAATTGCAGCAAAACATTTTGCAGGATTGTGAGCATAATCGTCAATTACAATAACTCCATTTTTATTTCCTAGTATTTGATTACGCCTATAAATTCCTTGATAATTTTCTAAAGCTTTTGATGAGGTGTTTACATCAACACCACACATGGCAGCAACTGCAACAGCAGCTATAGCATTTTCCATATTATGCTCACCAATAGATTTCATTGTAAAGGGTACATTATTTATTTTAAAGTGCATATTGAATCCTTCTTGAATAAAATCAGCAGCTTCAAACCCAACATTAGATTGAGTTACAGAAAAGTTCTGTTGGCTATTTTGCGAAAATTGTTGTGTTACTTTTTGATGATTATTTACAATAAAATACTTACTATTATTTTTAAATGTTTGAAATATTTCAAAGAGCTCTTCAATTTCTTTATGGTCTTTATCAATATTTAATAACAACCCAATTTCAGGTTTGTAATAAACAATGCTTCCATCACTTTCGTCTGCTTCAATTACTAACCAATCGCCTTTTCCTACAAAAGCATTTCCTATTAATCCTTTTTCTTGTAATCGTATTAAACCAGCACCACTAATAATACTCGGTTCAAGGTTTGCATATTCTAGAATATCAAAAATCATTGCAGTTGTAGTGCTTTTTCCACTAGTACCACCTACAGCAATTGTTTTTTTTGTTGCACTAATGGCATTAAGTAATTCACTTCTTTTTATTAAGGGAATATTAAGAGAACGAGCTTTTTGTATTTCGTTATTAGTTTCTTCAACTGCGGTTGAAATAACTATTAAATCTATACTTGAGTTAATACCACTTGCATCTTGAGCAAAGCATTCAATGCCATAATCCATCAGCATTTGATGTGTTTCGCCAATTATATCCTGATTAAAATATCTATCGCTACCACTTACTTTTTTTCCAATGCCATAACAATATTGTGCCAATGCACTCATACCTGTGCCAGCAACACCTATAAAAAAAATATGATTAGAATTTTCAAAAATCATTGAGTTGTTTTTGGTCTTTATGTATTAGTAATACATAAAAAAGCTTGTGACTGACTACTAGCAACAATCTGCTTTATTTTACTTACTTCACATCAAAATCTATGACTACTTTTTCTGTGATGGGATGACTTTGACAAGTAAGTATGTATCCTTGTTTTACTTCTTCTTCTTCTAAACCCCAATTCACATCCATTTCTACTTTACCCTCTAATAATTTTGCTTTACAAGTACAACACACACCACCCTTACATGCAAAGGGCAAATCTGCAACAACATGTAATGCAGCATCTAGAATAGATTTATTATCGTTTGCTTGCATTGCAATCTCAAAAGTTCGTCCACTACTAATTAAAGTAATGGTACTTTTTATTTGATGAGTTGAAAATTTTTTTTCTGTTGATAAAATTGCTTTTTTAGTAACATTAAATAATTCAAAGTGAATTTTTTTTCTGTCAATTTTCAAAGCTTCTAAAAAATCTCTTGTAGTAACAATCATTTCTTCTGGCCCACATAAAAAGAATTCATCAATATTTTTCCATTGAATTAATTTGCTTAATTGCTGTAGCTTTTCTGCATCAATTCTTCCATTGTTTATAGGTGTTTCAGTTCTTTCTCTACTTAAAATATGAATGAGTTGTAAACGACCCATAAACTTATTTTTCAACGCTTCAAGTTGTTCTTTAAAAATAATTGAGCTAGTGTATTTATTGCCATATATCAGTATACATTCACTTTTGGGTTCTGTATTTAAAATGGTTTTAATATTAGAGATAATAGGTGTAATACCACTACCTGCTGCAAATGCTACATATTTTTTTTGATGATTTGAATTAAGGATGGTATTGAATTTTCCTAAGGGTGGCATCACATTTAGAGTATCTCCAACTTTTAAATGATGATTAGCAAATGATGAAAATAATCCTCCATCAATTTTTTTAATTGCAATTCTATAATCATTATCTTCAGGGGAGGAACACAAAGAATAATTTCGTCTTATTTCATTACCATCAATATTCTTTTTAATAGTAAGGTGTTGCCCTTGATTAAATTTGAATGTTTCTTGTAACGCATCTGTAATTTGGAAAGAAACAGATACACAATCAGCTGTTTCTTCTCGAATTTCTCTAACTACTAAAGGATAAAATTGAGCTGCCATGAATTAATTTGGGGGATTATTTCAACTTTTTTAAACCATCAATTAAAATGGCTAGCATATTTTCTTGTAAGTCTTTTCCAGAAATTTTTTTTGTACTTCTGTGCCAACTTTCAATTCCACTAATGGCATGCAACATAATTAATACAGCTGTTGGGGAATCTATTTTTTTAATTTCTTTCTTTTTAATTCCTTCATCAATAATAGCAGCTAAACGTTTTCTGTAAGTTCGGCGTTGTGTTTGCATATTATTCAAAAATGGCTGATCTAAATGTTTCCATTCTCTATCACTTACATAAACTTCATCAAAATGATTGATCATACCATTAATATGAAACCTTAAGACGAGTTCAATTTTATCAATAGATGAAACTTGCATATTTTCAATTTCATCTAATTTTTGTACGTATCTATTGGCAACTTCAAAACAAATAATATTCAAAATTTCATTTTTGCTTTTTATATGATTGTATAAACTTGCAGCTTCAACACCAACCACATCAGCAATTTCTCTCATACTTGCAGCTTTAAATCCTTTTTCTTTAAACAGTGAAGCAGCTTTATCAATAATAAAATCTTTCCTACTTATATTATTATTAGTAGTTTTTATTCTTGCCATGTTTCAAAAATACAAGAACTGATTAAAATTTGTTTAATTAAATAACATAAAAAAGCCACAGCATTAATATTACTGTGGCTTTTGAAAATATTATTCTAGAACTTAACTAAATAATCCGCCCTTTTTCATTGTTTTTACTGCTTCACCAATTTTAAATCCATTATTATAAACTTCAATTTTATAATCGCCTGGAACAAATTCTGAACCTGGTTTCCAATCAAAACTTACAGGTATAACTTTTCCTTGTTCATAGTTAACACTTACTTTGTTAGTATAGCTAATTTCATTTCCCTCTCTAGTTTTAAATGTTCCTTCAGAAACAGAAGTTGTTCCATCTGGATTGATAACTACAACAAAAATTGTTTTTTGCCCTGTTGTTGCAATTCTATTTTCATCTAACACAAATGATATTCTAAAAAAATCTGCTCTTTTTGCGGTAGTAGTTTCTTTTTCTTTTTCACCACGAAGTTTAATTGCAGTTATATTAAAATTTGAGGCTTTTAAAGTTGTTGCAACATCAACTTTTTCTTCAAGATTTTTCTTTTCAGATGTAAGCTGGTCTTTAGTTACAATTAAATCGTTCTTTTCAGTATTTAATTGCAAATTGGCTACAGTAAGTTCTTTGTTTTCGCTTTTTAAACGAGCTACCTCTGTTAACAAATTTTCTACTTGCCCTTTGTACTCTGCAATTAATGATTGTGCTTTTTGTAAATCGGCATTAGTAATATTTTTTTGTTGCAAAATAGTAGTAATGTTCGATTTTATTTTTGTTAATTCTAAATTCTTAGTTGCTAAAGCGGTCTCTAACTGTGCATTATTAGCAGTAAGTGTATCTAGCTTCATAGTGGCAACATCGAATTCGGCTTGTAAAACATTTTTTGCACTATCTAAGTTTTCATAATTTTCTTGAGTTGTTTGTAGTACTTCAGCAACTTTTTTATCTTGGGTTTTATCGTAAATAATATACCCTAATAAACATAAGATAATACCAACAAGTATTGCATAAATTAGGTTTCTATTGTTATTACTTGGTGGAGCAAGATTTTCTGATGAAGATGGTTCGTAATTCATTTTATACTAATTTTAGAGTACAATATTAAATAAATGATTTCAAATTTATTGTTAATAGATATTGAAACAGTGCCTATGGTAGCTGATTTTAATCAGCTAGAGTTGGATTGGCAGAAACTTTGGATTGATAAAACCAACAGAACTTTAACTGAACAAATTACCCCTGAAGAATCATGGAAAATGCGTGGTGGAATATTAGCAGAGTTTGGAAAAATTATTTGTATTAGTACAGGATATTTTTATAAAGATGAAAATGAACATCAATGTTTTAAAATAAAAAGTATTTCTGGGGATGATGAAGTTGAAGTTTTAAAAGCATTTTGTGATTTATGTAATAAGTTTTACAAACATCATAGAGATTTTATTTTTGGTGGGCACAACATTAAAGAATTTGATATACCTTATATCTGCCGAAGAATATTAATTAACAACATGCCTTTACCTGAATATTTATGGTTACATGATCGGAAACCTTGGGAAATAAAAATGTTCGATACTTTAAATTGGTGGCGTTTTGGAGATATTAAAAATTATACATCGTTACATTTATTGGCAAATGTTTTAGAAATACCTACCAGCAAAACAGATATTGATGGTAGCAAAGTACAAGAAGTTTATTATAAAGAAAATGATTTACCAAAAATTGTGGCTTATTGCGAAAGAGACATTGTTGTTGTGGCTAATATTATACTTAGATTCAAAAATCTTCCATTATTAAAAAAAGAACATACTACTATTATACACTAATAGAGTGCGGTTTACTTATTTTTGTTTTATGAGTGTGGATTCAATCATTACTGATTTAAAAAAGAAAAAGTTTAAACCAATTTATTGGTTAGAAGGTGAGGAACCATTTTTTATTGATGAAGTGATGAATTATGCAGAACATTATATTTTAAAAGAGAGTGAAACCAGTTTTAATTTATCTGTTTTTTATGGTAAAGATGCTCAATGGGCTGATGTAATAAATGCATGCAGACGTTATCCTATGTTTTCTGAAGTTCAAGTTGTGTTGTTAAAAGAAGGGCAACAAATGAGGGATATTGAACAATTAGAATCATACATTGAAAACCCGTTGAATTCTACTCTTTTAGTTGTTAGTTATAAAGATAAAAAACTTGACGCCAGAACTAAGTTTGCAAAAACTATAAAATCGAAAGGCGAGTTATTTTCTACTAAAAAAATATATGAAAATCAATTACCAGAATGGGTGAATTCAATGGTAAAAGCACATCAATTAACCATTACGCCCAAAGCTAATTTATTGTTATGTGAAAATATTGGCAACGACTTATCGAGAATAAAAAATGAGATTGAAAAAATTGCTGTAAATCTTAAAAACAATAAAAATATTACTGAAGAAGTTATAGAACAGTTTGTTGGTGTAAGTAAAGAGTATAACGTTTTTGAATTGCAAGATGCTTTAGCTAAAAAGAATTTAACAAAGGCTATAAGAATTATTCAATACTTCGAAAAAAATACAAAGGCTGCTCCTATACAACTGATACTTCCATCGCTATATAGTTTTTTTAGCAAAGTATTTTTAATTTCTGGAGCTAACAATAATGATGAAAAATCTTTGGCTGCTACTTTAGGTATTAATCAATATTTTATGAAAGATTATTTACAAGCATATAAAAATTACAGATACGAAGGCGTTGAAAAAATATTGCTTCTATTACACCAATATAACCTAAGAAGTGTTGGTATTAATGATAATAATACCAACGATGCAGAATTATTAAAAGAATTTGTTGTAAAGGTAATTGCAATGTAAAAAAGCAATACTTATATTTTTTCAATTCTATCTAAACGATATACAGCCCAGTTTTCAGTTTCGAACATCATTGTGGTTTGCAATGCATCATGTTCTGCAATTTTCTTTAGATTAAAGCTATTTAAAACTGTAAAGCTTTTTAATCGATTAGTTTCTTTAGCAACACAAATATACCTTGCCTCTGTCATTGGGTTTTCTGCCACAGTAATAAAGTTATAATCAACAGGCAAAATAATATTCGAATTTAATTTTCTTAACTGAGCAATAATTGAGTAGGCTGCTGCATCATCCATCAAAATTTTATTTTTTTCAGCAATAGTAGATTCTCTACTCATTAAATTACTGATGTAAGTTGCCATTTTATATTCTTCAGAATAAGTTCTTTCTCCATTCCATTTAGCTGCACTTTTTAATGTGCTAAAAAATGCGACTTCTTCTCTATCACTAGTTCTTTGAAAATATAAAATTCCAGTATACACATTTATTAGTGCAACAATCATTACTATTGGATACATTCTTTTAACTCCAAACTTTTTACCAGAATAAGTATAAATGCCAATAAGAGCTAACATTAAAAATATTAGATAATATTCTATTGTTAAATAGATCTGATTGTCTAACAACAAAACACCAATTAAAATAAATGGAGCAATTAAAGTAAGTAATTCATAAAGCCTGCCTTTAAAAATAAAAAACACATAAATTAATAAAGGTGTAAGTAACAAAATATATCCCTGAAAAATAATTTGTGTTTGTGATAAAACATTTTGCCCTACTAAATCTTTTCCAAGAAAAATTGAACCCAGTGAATTATTACCAGTAATACTCCAATTTGCATATTGGCTTGTTAAAAAATAAGTAGCATTACCAGCATGCAAAGAATTTAAAAGACGGAATAAATAAACCGTACCTATAGGCAATAAAAATAATATAATGTAAATAGCAACAGTACGTAATGTAAGTTTTCTTCGTTGAGAACGATTGTTTACAGACTCGTAATATTGAACTATTGGAGAGCCGTATTTAGATTGTTTTAAACCTTCTAAAGAAATTAATAATACAAAGGGTACAAGTGCTAAAATGAGCCATATAAAACTGTAATTACAAAATATCAGACAAGTTAAATAAATACTTGCCATAGATAATGAAAATGTAGTTTGTGTTTTATAGTAAATAAATAAACTTCGAAATAAAAGAAAAAAGAAAAGCAATTGTATGGCTACACTCCTACCTGATGAACCTGCATAAATTAATCCAGGATGCAAGAAAAATATTAAACACAACATTGGAATAAAAAATCTTCTTTGCATATTAGATCTTGCAAAATCTTGTGCCATGATGAAGAAGATTAATGTAGTAAATGTTGCTGAAGCTAATACTGGTGCAAACGGATACCCAAATAAAGAAAATACAACAGTTGATAAATAAACTAATGTTGGAAAAGTTGTACCTAAGGTTAAGAGTGTATTATTTTTTACTTCAAATAACAGACGAGCTTTTTCGGCAAGAAACAAAGATTCTGAGTGCTCAAAACCTGTTCTATGCAACATCCATGATAGAATTAAGTAATAGCTTAACAATAGGATTGCTAAAAAAACCGCTACATATTTTCTTAAAAAAACCATAGTTATTAAATTGCTGGTACTGTACTTGCAGACGACTGCTTACTAATACCATGATGTGTTTTTTCCCAATAAAATGGTTTATATATTAATTGCCATAATCCTTTATATGCTGCAATGGAGTGCATTAACCAATAAATTGGATTTAATGCAGAGAACAAAATCAACTCGTAATATCTACGTTTGAACACAGCCATCATATTTACATATATCATTAACACGTTTCCTGCTACGAAATTGAAAATTGCAAAATATAATACGATATCTGGAAACACTGTTTTTACAGATGTAATATTAAACACAACATACACTAAGAAAAAGGTTAAGAGTATAGGATAAACCAAAAAGGTAATAGCGGTGCCGCCTACAAAGAAATTAAATCCAAAAAAACCACCCCAACCAATTCTTTTAATTAAATTAAATGGCTGACGCATGTGTACCAAATAAGTTTGAAGATAGCCCTTAATCCATCTGCTACGTTGACGAATCCAGTTGAAGGGTTCATTATTTGCTTCTTCAAAAGTTGTACTTCTTACAATACCAATTTTATATTGTTTATCATAAACTCGTACACCTAAATCGGCATCTTCAGTAACGTTAAATGGATCCCAGGCACCCAATTCAACCAACTTATCTAACTTAAAATGGTTACTTGTTCCTCCCAAAGGAATAGGTACATCTAGAGTTTCAAGACCAGGTAACATATAATCGAACCAATAAGAATATTCTAAGGTGAACATTCTAGTTAATAGATTTTCATTTCTATTAAAATAATTTAATGCACCTTGAACCACCACATATTCTTTTGGCAATTTACTAAACATTAAAAATGCTTTTTTCAGTTGCCATGTATCTGGAATATCTTCAGCATCATAAATAGTTAATAATTCGCCACGAGAAAAATACAAACCATAATTACAAGCTTTAGGTTTGGTTTTTGGCATCATGAAAGGAATAATGATAACTTCAAAGTTTACTGGAAAATCTAATTGTTTTACAGCATTTAATGTAAGTTCATCATCTTCTTCAATCAAAAGTTTTACATCTAATTTTTCTTGAGGATAATTTAAACCTCTTAAATTCCAAATTAGTTTACGTATAACTTTATCTTCCTTATATACAGGTAAAAGAATAGTGTAAATAGGTACATCGTCATCTTTAACCAAACCTAATTCTTCAACAGTAACATCATCATGTAATTCAGATTGAGAGCCTTTTAGGGCAAGATATAATTTAAATAAAATTGAACCCAAGAAAGCCAAACTTGCAAATAAGTTTAACACTATAATAGTAGGTATGCTATAAAGAAATAGCATAATTATTACAAATGCTAAAAATGCAAAACTGAATATTAACTGTGAATCGGTAAAAGTAATATGGCCTGAACTTGCCGGGTCTTTTTTCATTAAACTAAACACCGCATCGTTCACTAAATCTCTACCCTGCACTTTATGTGCCATCCAAATAATATCGAGATCATCTGCTGCAACAAGCTTAATGTTAGTTCTAAATTTAACCATTAAACTATTTGCTAATCTTTCATCATATGGATCTGCAGCAGCTACAATTAAGTACCCATCATAATCTCTTTTTAATGGAATATATAAGTAAGAGTTGAGATGATGAATATCGCATTGACTTAGATAAGAATAATCAATATCGTAATTCTTTATATCTACTAATTCTTTTCCTTCACTTTTTAAAAAGTTGAAATATTCTTTACGAGTAATAAAACCAAAACATATTGCAACTTTAATTGGAGCATAGTTGTAAGTAGCAGCTATTGCCTCTACATTATTCAACTTTGCTGCATCAAATTTTTGATGAGATGCCATTAAATCAACTGCACTACGAATCATATTTTATTACTTTCGGTATTAGAAAAAAAAATTTATTATGCTTATTTTACACTATACTACTGAATCGGTAGCAGCTCTAACTCTACGGCGAATCATAATATAACCAAGTACTAACGCTACAAGAATTAATCCTAAAATCCAGTATTTATAAGCACTCCAAAATTGTTCAAAAGCACTAGTGTTATTGCTATAACTTACAATGCTATTATCATCTGGAGCTTTAAAGAAATAATTACTTAATCCGTTACTGTTGGCAATACAAACATTACTTTCAATTTCGGTTAACTGAGTACTGAAATTTTTAACTACACTTAAGTATGCATCTCCAGCACTACTATCAGCACCGAGAGCCGTAACCATTAATATAGTGCTCCCTTTATCTGAAAATATTTGTCCTAAACCACTACCTGAAAAATCATTTACTGAATAGCTTGCAGAACCTTGCAACCCTTTATATATTTGAAAATCCTTATCAAATTTAACAGGCATGTTATCATAACGTTTAACAAAAGCATCTTGTCTATCGATTAATGCAATTAAATTATAATCTCCAACATTTGTAGCACTTGTAGAGGTAACAATTGGAGGTACAACTAAACGACTGAAATTGCTTTTTTGCGGAGAATTTAATTGATAATATATTTCACCAATAGATGCAGCGACTTTATTCAATAAAGCAGGTGAAACAACAATTTTTGTTTGTTTTTTTCTGAATTCTGCTGGGAAATTAAAGAAGCTATAAAACTTGTTATCTTTTTCACCAAAGTAAGTAAGCGTAGAGGATCTAGTATTGATAGAGGCAAAGAAATTACTAAAACCATCTTTACAAATATTGCTACCTGGGTGAAAACGAAACTCAATTTCTAAGGTATTAAACTTAGTTAACAAGTGTGGCATCAAATCTATATCATTAATCAAACTAGATTTATCAGATAAACTTGCGTTATAAACTAAATTTTGATTTAAGTAGATATTTAAAAAGCCTCTATCATCTGTTTTTAAAGATGAATAATAACTTTCTAAGTGTAAAGAAAGTTTTGTTGGCATTGCATTAAAGTCGGCTAATGAAAAGTTGAATTTTCTGCGTAATGCTCCAATACCTTCTAAAAATCCTTCTTCACCACTTAAGTCACTTAATGTTGTAACTAGAGGCGAAACACCAGCAAAAACTTCGGTACTTAAAGTTGCATCAGAAATTAATAATTTATCGGTAAAAGAACTACTTAAACGTTTATTATTAGCTAAAGTATTTATAGCTTTTTTGTAACCAGCATTATCACCACCAGTTACTACTAATACAAAACGATTTGTGATACCATCATTTACAGGCACCAAAGCTATTAATCCTTGACCAGATGAAACTGCTGGCATTGATTGTTTAACTGCGTAGGGTAATTTATCGGCAACGCCACAAATTACACCAGCAGGAACTTCTTCTTGTCCACTATATGTTGCAGTATAAACTTGCTTTGAAGCTGCACCTTGTCGAACAATTGTATAAATTAATCCACCAGCCATTAAATCATCCACATCTGCTGTGGCAGGGGTATATACTGAGTTGAACTCTTGTATCAATTCTTTGATGCTACGTTGGTAAGTGTATCCTTCTTGTAAAGAAGAATTAATATAAGAACTATTTCTTACAGAAACCCAACAAGCTGGGTTATCAATATCCTTACAATATTCATCACTAATACTCATTTTAGCTAGAACACGCAATTTGATAAATCTGCCATCAGGTTGCAAATATTTTGAACTTAATGGTACACGAACAGTAAGCATGGTATCTAATGCAGAAACAACCATTCTTTGTGTAAAAACTGGTTCATCTTTTAAATAAACTACTACAAAAGAATTATTAGGGTTTAATACCTGAGATGCTCTTAGGTTTAAAACCAACGTACTTTGATCTAGATTATCATCTGGTTTAATTTTTAAAAAGTAACTTAACGAACCAGATATCCCCGAGATCGAGGCATCATCATAACCCATTGATTTAAATGTTCTTTCTTGTGCAAATAGTTGCAAGGCAACGAACATTAAGGCTACGGATAAAAGAAATTTAGACTTCATATTGTTTAGATTTACTGGGTGCTTGGGAATTCTATTTTAAAATAATTACCTGTTTTTTCATCACTACTATAGGTTAGTTTACCTTTTATAGTTTCTACTAATTTTTTTGTTGCTGCTAAACCAAGGTCACTTAAATCACCTTCTTCATTAATTGCAGCATTTCTTAATTTATTAAACATTTCGTTTAATTTATCCATTCCAATTAAAGCTCCATGGCTAATGGTTTCAACAATAGCCTTGCCTTCACTTTGTTCTGCTCTAACTGTAATAATGGAACCTGGTTGAGAGTGGCGAATAATATTATTCAATAATTTATTCAATACCTGCTCTGTAAATAATTTATCTTGATATACTGTATTTATTGCTGGAGAAATATTCAACTGCAAATTCATATTCTTTAACATGGCAGATTCGGCAATATCAATCACTGCTTTCTCAACTTCAGGATTTAAATCAAAAGTTTCACTATTAAATTGTATGGTATCGTTACTACTTGTTTCTGAACCAACACCTGTAAGCTTTTGAGCCAAGTAACGCAACTTATCATTTTGTGTTGTTAATGAATTTAAAATATCAAGCTGTGTTGGTGTTAAATTGTAAGAAGTTGATTTTAATGTTTCGAAAGATGATTTTACAGTATCTGAGAAATTTTGATAATCATCCATTAAAACTGTCATGTTTTCCTGACTGGTTTCACTAACTGCTTGTAATTTTCTATTGGTTTCTTTAATTTCAAAATGTTGATCTTTAATCAATTCATTTCTTTCAATTAATTTACTATGAGCATCTTCTAAAACAACCGTTCTTTCAGCATCTCTTTGCAAAATATTATAACGTGTATAAGCTAAAAAGCATGAGAATGCAGAAACTAAAAAGTAAACACCACCACCATGTTCTATCATGAAGCTGTATTTATCTGGTCGTGATTTAAATGAATAAATGAAAAATATAACCAGATAAGATGCCAAACATGCATAAATAGAATGTATTGGAGGCCAAAATATTGTGGTATTAATTACTAACATTGCAATAGAAAGAATTAAAAAATAACCTAAAGTTGAACCACTAGCTGGAACCATGCCACAAATAATAGCATTTACAATAATATTGACCATCACAAACCAAAAAATGGTTTTTAGGTACCCCCAATTTTCTTTTGTTGAATGTACATATATTAAATATGAAACTCCCCAACCTATTAATCTTACTAAAATAAAATCAACCCAAGCCGATTTTCCTAGTAAATAATCTATTAAAATAAAAAGTGGTAATAATAGTAAGGTTGTCCACATTACAACATTTGCATAATAGGAACCCCTTTTGTTCACTTCTTGAACAAAAGCAGTTTTATTAATATTAGCAAATTGAAATTTGAAATTGTTATCCATATTTGTAATTATGCAGTCAATTTATTTAAAGCAGTTATTAACACATTTCAGCGTGAAGTTAAAATTAAACGTATCAAGATTACTAATCTTAATAACTTTCATTTTCTTATTAACACAATTCACATTCTGTGTTAATAAAAGGATACTGTCAGTTTCTGAGATACAAAAGACTTTTGGAAGTGGCGTGAATTTATCTGAGCTAGAACACACTTGGGAAAGCTCAGAAAGTATGTTACAAAAAGATATTAATTTTAAATTAAATGAGATAGCAAAACTTGGTTTTACAACAGTTCGATTACCCATTGCATTAGATTCTTTTCTTTACCCAAACTCCTCAAACCTAAGGCCAGAAATACTTTCAAAGCTTAAGGATATTTATTTTACATGTTACAATTTAAAATTAAAACTCATTCTATCATATCATTATGGATTTTTAGATGATGATAATTTAAGTGATAAAAACATCAATCATATTTCTTGGATTTGGAAACAAGTTCAACAAAATTTTAAAGGTCATGGATACGATTATTTATTTTTTGAATTGTATAACGAACCTATGTTAGAAACCGAAAAATGGAAAAAAACTTGCGAAAAATTAATTAGTTATATAAGATATGAAGATGAAAATAGAATTTATATTGTTGGAGGAACCAATTATAATGGACTAAATGATTTGATGAATTTGGGTAAATTGAATGACAATAAACTCATTTATACTTTTCATTTTTATGAGCCTTTTATTTTTACACATCAAGGAGCTGATTGGACCAACAACAAAACCTATATGAAAGGTTTTCCTTACCCATATAAAAAAAGAAAAATGCCAGAAATGAGTAAAGAAGCTGAAGGAACTAGTGTTGAGAAAGATTACAATAAATATTATTACGAAGCTTCTAAGGATTATATAAATGATAGAATTAATCAAATTGCAAACTTTTGTTCAAAAAATAATATGCCATTAATTTGTACCGAAACTGGCGTAATAAAATTTGCAGATAAAAACTCGAGAATAAATTATTTAAGAGATATTACACAAAGTATGTATCAATATAATATTCCTGTGATGCTTTGGGATTATGATCAAAATTTTTCAATAAAACAAGATTCAACAACATTGTTAAAGCCTTTATATAATTGGATAAGAAAAACTAAATAAATTATTTTCTGGTAATAGAAGCCCCTAAAGCATTTAAGCGTTTATCGATAAATTGATACCCTCTATCAATTTGTTCTATATTTTGAATAGTGCTTTTTCCCTCAGCACTGAGGGCTGCTATTAAAAGTGCTTGACCTGCTCTAATATCTGGGCTGCTCATTGTTATTCCTCTTAATTTGTTTCTTCTGCCTAAACCTATAACTGTTGCCCTGTGTGGATCACAAAGAATTATTTGTGCACCCATATCAATTAATTTATCTACAAAGAATAACCTGCTTTCAAACATTTTTTGGTGAATTAATATACTGCCTTTTGCTTGTGTAGCAACTACTAAAACTATACTTAATAAATCTGGTGTAAAACCCGGCCATGGATGATCGTACATACTTAAAATACTACCATCTAAAAAAGTTTCTATTTCATAAAATTCCTGTTCGGGAATAATAATATTATCTCCTTCAATTTGTAAATGAATACCAAGTTGTTTAAACTTTTCTGGTATCATGCCTAAATGCTCAACACCTGCACCCTGAATGGTAATATTGCTTTGAGTCATGCCAGCAAGCCCAATAAAACTGCCCACTTCAATCATATCTGGCAAAATTTTATGTGTTGTTCCTCCAAGTTTTTCAACACCTTCAATGACTAACATATTACTACTTATGCCAGAAATTTTTGCCCCCATTGAAACCAACATTTTACAGAGTTGCTGTATGTATGGTTCACAAGCTGCATTATATAAAGTAGTTTTTCCTTCAGCTAAAACAGCAGCCATTAAAATGTTTGCAGTTCCGGTAACAGAAGGCTCATCTAATAACATGAAAGCTCCTTTAAGTTGTGGTGCAGTTAAGGTAAAAACATTTAATTCATCGTCATAATTAAAAGTTGCCCCTAATTTTTTGAAGCCAATAATATGGGTATCTAATCTTCTTCTTCCAATTTTATCTCCACCTGGTTTTGGAATATAAGCTTTTTTAAAACGTGCTAATAAAGGTCCTGCAAGCATTACAGAGCCTCTTAACATCCCACCTTTATTTCTAAAAGTTGAACTGGCTAAATAATCAATATCTATTTCATTTGCAATAAAACTATAAGTGTTGCTATTGATTTGCTTTACTTTAACACCCATTTCTTTCAGTAAATCAATCAACAAATTCACATCAATAATATCTGGAATATTTTCAATAATCACTTCTTCTGCACTTAGTAAAACTGCACTAATTACTTGCAATGCTTCATTCTTTGCACCTTGTGGAATAATAGTTCCTTTTAACTTGTTGCCACCAATAACTTCAAAACTTGCCATGATATAATTCTTTTTTTAAAATTATTTATAGTTTACCATTTGGTAAACATTTTTTCAATATAATCTTCTTTGAACTCTACAAAAGTTGGATTTCCATTGGCTGTAATATTCGGCATTTGACATTTAAATAAATCTTCAACTAATATTTGAATTTCTTTTTGTGTTAAAGATCTTCCTGCTTTAATTGCATTTTGTCGGGTTAAGCATCTAATTAGTTTTTCTCTTCTACTAAAATTTACTTCACTATTAAAGTGTTTAAACTGCTCTAATAACAATTCTACACTATGCATTTCATTGCCTTGCAAAACATCGGCAGGCGTTCCTTGAATTACAAATTTTTCGTCTTGTACATGTTCAATATGATAACCTAATGCATTTACATCATCCAACATTTCATGTAATAAAACCGCATCGGTTGATGAAAGTTCTAGTGTTATTGGAAATAAACTGTTTTGTGTAACTGCTTGCTTATTATTTACTGCCTTACTATATCTTTCATACAAAATTCTTTCATGTGCTAGTTGTTGATTAAT
>JANLVQ010000102.1:0-5063 GCA_031364085.1 Chitinophagaceae bacterium | reverse complement strand
CAGTACCACAGTTCCAACCCAACATTGCTAGCATGTTTACAAATGCTTGTGGTAAAAATCCTTTCTCTTTAAAACCTTGGTTTATTTCATTGGTTTTAGGGTCTAACCAATCCATTGCAAAAACAGGAAATCCTAATCGGTCTCCATCTCTTTTACTTAACTTTCCGTGTCCATCTGGTTTTAATATTAATGGTAGATGAGCCCATTGTGGCATGTTTTCTAATCCAAATAAATGTTGCCATAATAAAATATGTATTGGTGCTGAAGGCAACCATTCTTCGCCTCGAAATGCATGAGAAATTTTCATTAAATAGTCATCAACAACAACAGCTAAATGATAGGTGGGCATTTCATCTGCTTTCAAAAGTACTTTATCATCAACTTGTGTGGTGTCAAAGCTTACTTCACCTCTAATTAAATCTGTAAATTTTATTTCTTGATTTGGTTCAATTCTTATTCTAATAACATGCGGCGTTTTTGCATTCAATAATGCTTCAGTTTCTTGTTTAGAAAGGGTTAAAGAATTTTTTAAACTACTTCTTGTTGCATAACCATATTGAAAATTTGAAATCTCTTTTCTTTTGGCATCTAATTCTTCAGCTGTATCAAAAGCATAATATGCTAAGCCTTTTGTTACTAGTTCTTCAGCATATTTTTTATAAATGCTTTTTCTTTCACTTTGTTTATAAGGTTCAAATGGTCCACCATGTAAAGGGCTTTCATCTGGTTGTAATCCGCACCATTCAAGGGTTTTAAAAATATAAGTTTCAGCTCCTTCAACAAAACGAGTCTGATCAGTATCTTCTATTCTAACTATAAATTTTCCATTATGATGTTTGGTAAAAAGATAATTGTACAAAACAGTTCTAACACCTCCTACATGTAATCCACCAGTTGGGCTAGGGGCAAATCTTACTCTAACATTTTGATTCATGATGCAAATGTAAAGCAGGATTTAAATTTCTATTACATCAACTGAATTAATTAGCAAAATAGATTTTGAAGAGCAGCTTTTACAGAAACATATTTAAACTGAAAACCTGTTGAAATAATTTTTTGAGTAGAAACTCTGCTTCCTTGCAATACTAATTGAGCTCTAGAACCTAAAAATATTTTTAAAATGAAACTTGGTACATTAGGAAGCCATATTTTTTTATTGAGTTGTTCTGCAATTGATTTTGTAAAATTTTTATTGTTGATATGTTCTGGAGCAACTGCATTATAAGCCCCATGCATATTTTCGTTTTCTATTGCTTGTAAAAACATGTTACATAAATCATCAATATGTATCCAAGGAATATATTGTTTGCCATTTCCTAAGGCAGCTCCAAATCCAAGTTTTATTGGTTTTGACATTTTTTCTAATGCACCACCAGTTTTACTTAAAACAATACCCGTTCTAATTTTTACAGTTCTAATGTTTAATGATATAAATTCATCTGCAGCTTCTTCCCAAAGTTTGCAAGTTGTACCTAAAAAATCTGAACAAGGAGGGTCATTTTCTGTAAAAATATTATCTGATATTGGCATGCCATAATAACCAATTACCGATAATGATATAAATGCTTTTAGTTGATTTTTTTCTTGACTTATATGGCTGAATATCTTTTTAACTATGTTGGTTCTGCTTTTTAAAATAATGTATTTTCTTTTTTCTGTCCATGCTTCATCTGCAATGCCAGCACCTGCCAGATGAACGATATAATCAGCACCTTGTAATGCCCAGCTTAATTCTGATTTATGAAACACAGGATATTTTGATAGAGTTTTTTTTGTTCTACTAATAATGGCAACCTCATACCCTTTATCCGTTAATAATTTGCACAAAACTTGACCAATTAGTCCGGTGCCACCTGTAATTAAAACTTTTGCCATTTGTTTAATTAATCTTCTTTAATATGGGAATTTTAAAAACTTTTCTTTTTTATTTGATGCCATATTTTGTTTTGTATTTATCATTCAACTGACTTTGTTTATTACTCATATCAATTTGTCTTCCTTGAATAAAGGCATGCGAAATATTACTTGTTTTCATATCTAAAATATCGCCTGAACTAATCACAAAATTTGCATCTTTATTTACTTCAATTGAACCCGTTTTATCGGCAATGCCCAAAATTTTAGCAGCATTTAAAGTTACAGCTGCTAAAGCTTCTTCTTTGCTTAAACCATATGAGCTTGCAGTACCTGCATTAAATGCTAAATTTCTATATCGTGTATTTCCATCATCATCATTAATACAAAACAGCACTCCAGCTTTTTGTAATAGGGCAGGGGTTTTAAATGGTTGATCAATATCATCATCAATCATTGCAGGTAAATCATGCAATTGATTTAGTATTACTGAAATATTATTTTGTTTTAAAATATCTGCAATTTGCCAACTATCTACAGCACCTACTAACACTACATCAAATCCAAATTCTTTTGCAAAATCTATTGCCAACAACATTTCTTTTACAATATTGCAATACACAAATAGTTTTTGGCTTTTGTTGAACAATCCTTTTACTGCTTCGAATTTTAAGTTAATATTTTCGTGGTTAGCTTCTGCTAAATATGCTTTAGCTTCTCTAAAAAAAACTTTTACATTTTCAATTTTTTCTAGACCAGATTTCACAGGATCTGCTTGTGGTTGAGCTACACCAAAACCTCCTCGTCCTCCACCTCTTCTTGTTAATAAAGAGGGCATACGAAATACTATTGCATTATCCGTTGCATAAGCAGCATCTTCCCAATTCCAAGCATCTAGTTGCACTACTGATGATGAGCCAGAAATAGTGCCACCTGCAGGAACAATATTGGCTAATAATATTCCTGTTGAATGTAATGTATTTATGGCTTTTGAATCTGTATTGTAAGCAACTAATGAACGAATATTTGCATTGATATCACCAATTTCAGCTGCATCAATTGTAGCTCTAACACTTGGTACTTCTAATAGGCCTAATTGTGAAGCTGCTAAAATTAAACCAGGATAAATATGTTTGCCAGAACAATCAATTGCTTTTATATTTTCAGTAATTGGATTAGTGCCTACAGAACTAATTTTTCCGTTTCTAAAAATTAAATTTCCATTGCTTATTACTTCTCCATTACCAACATGAATAGTTGCATTTGTTAATGCAATAGGCTCTGATTGTGCATTTGCAGGTAAAATAGTTTCTTGTGCAGCACAAATTGTTGTAAGAAAAAAAGAAGCAGTATATATTAAAATATTTTTCATATTAATTTTTTGTAAGATGATTAATTATTGTTTTGTACTTCGTCTCCATCAATAGCTAACAAGCCATGATTGTGATAATGATCACTGCAAGTTTGAATAATTTCATATCTTGGCGTTGGGCGTTGAAAAGCTCCACGAGCTGCACCGCCATTACCTCCTACAGTTCTTTTTAATGCAGAAAGTTTTTGAATGAGTCGAGATTTTTCTACAACAATTTGTTTTTTAATTTCAGCATCTTTCTTTCTATCAAAATAAATAGTGCCATCAACAATTGTTGTTTCAGCTTTAGCATAAATGCTTAAAGGATGATCGCTCCAAATAACAATATCTGCATCTTTACCTACTTTAATACTTCCAACTTTATTATCTACGTGCAACATTTTTGCAGGGTTAATAGTTACCATATTTAATGCTTCAATCTCACTCATACCACCATATTTAATACTTTTTGCAGCTTCTTGATTTAAACGACGAGCCATTTCTGCATCATCAGAATTTATGGCAACATTTAAACCAACTTTTTGCATAATGCTTGCATTATAAGGAATGGCATCAACTACTTCCATTTTGTAATTCCACCAATCACTAAACGTAGAAGCATTGGCACCATGTGCTTTCATTTTATCGGCAACTTTATATCCTTCTAAAATATGCGTGAAAGTATTTACTGTAAAGCCAAATTTGTCTGCCACTTTCATCGTTGCATTAATTTCACTTTGTACATACGAGTGACAAGTAATGAATCGTTTTTTATTCATAATTTCCACCAAAGCATCCAATTCCAAATCTCTTCTTACAGCAATCGGAGTTGCTCCTTTCTTTTTATTATTGTCATCTGCTAATTTCCATTGTTTTTGATAATCGCTAGCCCTTTGAAATGCATCCATCAAAACTTGGTTCACGCCCATTCTGGAATCAGGAAAACGGGTATTACCTTGTGTGCTTGCACTTCGTTTTACATTTTCGCCTAAAGCAAATTTTATAAAACCATCAGCACCTGCAAACTTTAATTCCTCGGCATTAGCACCCCAACGTAATTTGATTAATTGAGTTTGACCACCAATTGTATTTGCAGAACCATGAAGAATGTGAGAAGTTGTAACGCCACCACTGAGTTGACGATAAATATTCATATCATCAGGATTTAAATTATCTGCAATTCTTACTTCAGAAGTAACACTTTGTCCCCCTTCATTAATTGATGCAGCTGCAATGTGAGAGTGTTCGTCAATAATTCCTGCAGAAACATGTTTACCAGTTGCATCAATGGTTTTAGCAGTTGTATCTGTTATATTTTTCCCAATAGCTGCAATTTTTCCATTTTTTACTAAGATGTCTGTATTGTTTAAAACACCTTCTTTTTCACTAGTCCAAACTGTTGCATTTTTAATTATAATATTTTCTTGTTTAGGAATGTTTGCATTGCCATATCCTAAAAATGGATACACTACTTTGCCTAAATTTGGGGTTGTTTTTGGTTTTACACTATCAGCTTTTGGTTCTCCTTTTTTATCAAAAATGGCTGTCCAAGTAAAAATATTTCCCATAGCATCTCTTCCTGTGCCATTCCATGTTTTATCGTTAATTGCTCCACTCAAAATGGTTTCTCTTGCATTTGGCCCGCGGCCTTCGGTATAACTCAGTTTTATTAATTTGCCATCAAATTTTGCCATATCTGCATCCGATATTTTAAATACCAGTCCATTTAGCTGATTACAGTACACTTGAGTTGAAATTCGCAGATTAGATTCCGCAGCAGTAAAACTTATATACTGACTGCTGCTATCCACGCCATAGCAATTAATTGCTTCATTAAAAGGACCAAGCAACCGGTTGG
>JANLVQ010000058.1:0-3566 GCA_031364085.1 Chitinophagaceae bacterium | reverse complement strand
TAAATAAGTTGTTGAAATATTCATAAAATATGTTTATAGTTAAGTAATCGGTATAAAATCACTTGCCTTTTTTGTGGCTAGTTCTTCATAGTTTTTCCATCTTAAATTTACTAATTCTTGTGCAAGACTCATCAACTCTTGTGCTTCTGTTGGGTTAGTTTGCGTTAATACTTTATATCTTAATTCTTTGTAAGCAAAATCTTTTAATGGAAGATTTGGTCTTATTGAATCCAATACAAAAGGATTTTTATTTTTCATTCTTAAAATTGGATTATATCTCAACAAAGGCCAATAGCCACTAGCAACTGCATTTTTTTGTTGTGTGAGCCCATCTTTTAAATCATAGCCATGTGCAATGCAATGACTATAAGCAAGAATTAATGAAGGACCATTATATGCTTCTGCTTCACGCATAGCTAATAATGTTTGTTGCGGGTTTGCTCCAAAAGCAATTCTTGCAACATAAACATTGCCATATGAAATAGCTTGTAACGCTAAATCTTTTTTGCCACCACGTTTTCCTGCAGCAGCAAATTTTGCTGTAGCTGCAGTTGGTGTAGATTTTGAACTTTGCCCACCCGTATTGCTATAAACTTCAGTATCTAAAACTAATATATTAATATTTCTTCCACTTGCAAGTACATGGTCTACACCGCCATAACCAATATCATAAGCCCAACCATCACCCCCAACTAACCAAACACTTCTATGAACTAAATGATCACAAACAGAAAGTAAATGATGTGATATGTTATTATTTATTTGATGTAATTTTTCTTTTAACAGAAAAATATTTTTTCGTTGAGTTGCAATTTCCGATTCTTGTTTTTGAGGATTATTGATTAAATCATTTACTAATTGTTCACCTAATTCTGGCAATAACTCTTTTAAATATCTATGGGACATTAATAGCTGTTGATCTGCAGTTAACCTCATGCCTAAACCAAATTCTGCATTGTCCTCGAACAAAGAATTTGACCAAGCAGGTCCTTGTCCATCTTTATTTTTTGTCCATGGTGTTGTTGGTAAATTTCCACCATAAATAGATGAACAACCTGTTGCATTAGCAACCAATAATCTATCTCCAAAAAGTTGTGATAAAAGTTTTACATATGGTGTTTCCCCACAACCAGCACATGCACCAGAAAACTCAAACAATGGTTCTAAAAATTGTGCACCATGAACAGTGGAAAAATTAATTTCTGAACGATTGTTCCATGGAAGATTTTCGAAGTAAGTGATTTCTTTTTTTGATTTTTCTACAAGTGGTTCTTTGTCTGCCATATTTATGGCTTTCTTTAAACGGTTCAGAGGATCAGTAACTGGACAAGCTTCTATACATAAATTACATGCAGTACAATCTTCTGTATAAACTTGTAGTGTATATTTTGTTTCAGGAAATCCACGAGAATTAATTGGTGCAGAAGGAAAACCTTCTGGAGCTTTTTTCAAAAATCCTTCATGATAAAATTTTGCTCTAATAACACTATGAGGACATACATAAGCACAATTACCACATTGAATACATAAGTCTGGTTCCCAAACAGGAACTTGATCTGAAATATTTCTTTTTTCCCATTTGGTTGTACCACTTGGATAAGTGCCATCATTGGGCAATTTACTAACTGGCAATTCATCTCCATGCCCACTCATCATCATAGCTGTTACTTCCTTAACAAAATCTGGGGCATTGTTAGCAACAACTTCTGATGAATTTTCAAAAGGTTTTATTTGTGATGAAATAATTACTTCATGTAAATTTTCTAAAGTTGCATCAACAGCTTTAAAGTTTTTTTCAACTATAGCCTTTCCTTTTTTTGAATAAGTTTTTTCTATAGCATATTTTATTTGTTGTATAGCTTCATCTTTTGGCAAAACACCACTTAATGCAAAATAACAAGTTTGCATAATGGTATTTATTCTTCCATTCATTCCTGTTTCTTTAGCAACTGTGTTTGCATCTATTACAAAAAATGAAATATTTTTTTTAATGATTTCTTGTTGAATGAAGCCTGGTAAATAATTCCACACTTCATTTTTTGAATAAGGACTATTCAATAAAAACTTACCACCCTTTTTAATAAAGTTCAACATTTCAACTTTTTCTAAAAAATTAAATTGATGACATGCAACAAAATCGGCAGCAGTAATTAAATAAGGGGCTCGTATAGGATTTGGACCAAAACGTAGATGCGATACCGTTCTTGCACCAGATTTTTTTGAATCGTAAACAAAATATCCTTGTGCAAAAAGTTTAGTGTTTTCGCCAATTATTTTAATAGTGTTTTTATTTGCACCAACAGTGCCATCGGCTCCTAAGCCAAAAAATAAAGCCTGATTCCATTGAGATTCATCTAATGAAAAAGCGGTATCGTAAGCTATGCTTTTATAAGACACATCATCATTAATTCCAATCGTAAAATGATTTAATGATTGATTGGAAGTATTGATATCATTCTTTTTCATTTCATCAAAAACACCCTTCACCATTGCTGGTGTAAACTCTTTTGATGAAAGACCATAACGACCTCCAGTTATTTTTGGCATTGTTGAAAGCGTGTCAGTTTGAATGCCTTCTACTAAAGCAGATAAAACATCTTGATATAAAGGTTCTCCATTTGCTCCAGACTCTTTTGTTCTATCCAAAACAGTAATTGTTTTTACAGTTTTAGGAATTGCTTTTAAAAAATGAGTAATTGAAAATGGGCGATATAATCGAACTTGAATAACGCCTGTTTTTTTCCCATCTTTATTTAATTGATGTACAGTTTCAGTTACCGTTTGGCCACCTGATCCCATAATAACAATTACATGTATTGCATCAGTGGCTCCAGAATATTCAAACAAATCATATTTACGGCTAGTTAATGTTGCAAAATCTTTCATCACTTCATCAACTATGGTAGAGGCTTTGTCGTAAAATAGATTTACTGTTTCTCTTGCTTGAAAATATATATCAGGATTTTGTGCAGTGCCTCTTATAAAAGGATTGTCTGGATTTAAAGCTCTTTTGCGATGTTCAAAAATTAATTCATCGGGTAACATTTGTTTAATTTGTTCATCACTTAAAAGCTCCAATTTATTTACTTCGTGTGAAGTACGAAATCCATCAAAAAAATGCATGAATGGAATTCGGGATTTAAGTGTTGCAACTTGTGCAATCAATGCAAAATCATGTGCTTCCTGAACACTTGCAGAACTTAACATTGCAAAGCCTGTTGTTCTTGCTGCCATTACATCTTGATGATCTCCAAAAATAGATAAACCTTGAGCAGCTAAAGATCTTGCAGCAATATGAAAAACTGAAGGGGTAAGTTCTCCAGCAATTTTATACATGTTGGGTAACATTAACATTAATCCTTGAGATGCTGTAAAGGTTGTTGTTAATGCACCAGTTTGTAAAGCCCCATGAACAGTGCCTGCAGCTCCTGCTTCACTTTGCATTTCTATTACGTGAGGAATATTTCCCCAAATATTTTTAATTCCTTTTGCACTCCATTCATCTGCAAGCTCTGCCATATTTGATGAAGGAGTAATTGGATAAATAGCACAAATTTCATTTACTC